>JAUXFI010000052.1 GCA_030620125.1 Anaerolineae bacterium | reverse complement strand
CGCTCACCGGCGTGCGCACCGCCAACTCGACCTCGTTCAGCCCGTAGCGGACAAAGGCGATGTGGCGCACTCCAGCGCCCGGGTCGGTGGCCAACGGCTGGTCATGCTCCAGGATCACCGTCTGCGTGGGATCGAACTCTGGCGAGTGGATCGCCTGCCAGGCCGCTGCGTGATCGTCCACCACCTGCGAGCGGTAGACCAGCAGCGCCCGCGGCAACGCCGCCGTGTTCAGGTAGACGTCAATTTCCGGGTTTGCGGTGTAGACCGGCGCCAGCCGCTCGTCGCCGGGCGGCTTGTCTTTGCCGGCCAGGACGTACTTGGCCCCCAGCAGGTTGTAGAGCGGCGCGCCTCGCTCACCCACCGCCCAACGGTAGGCCTGGTAGGGAGCCAGCCCCAGCGGGTTGTAGACGCCGCTGATGTCGTAGAGGCCATGCACCAGCGCCGCGTCTGGCTGCCAGGCTCCGGCGTCCCCCTCAATGCGGAAAAAGTTGGGGTCCTGCCGCAGGAAAGCGACGATGTCCTCGTGGCGGAAGCCCAGCGTGGGATCGTTAGGCTCGGCCTCCAGCGTGGAGCCTAGCCCGATCAGGTCAACTGCCAGCAGGAGCAGAAGCAGCCAGCCCACCCACGAACGCCGTCGCGCGAGCCAGACGAGCAAGCCACTGATTACCAGCAGCGCGGCGGCGACGATGATACCCGCTGTGGCCTGAGGGATACGGTCGGGCGGGGGGACCGCTTGTGCCTGCGGCAGCCCCACGGCCAGCAGGATTCCTCCGGCAACCAGCGCGCCCAGCCCAGCCCAGACTTTAGAAGTCTCACAAGACTTCCAAAGTCTGAGAAGCTGGTCGAGACCGTAGGCCGCCAGAGCCGCCAGGCCCAGGTCGGCCAGCAGGATCAGCCGCGCCGGTACCCGCACCTGGTCGAAGGTGGGCGCGTAACGATACAGCAGCCTGTAGAGCGGCGTGTAGCGCCCCATCGCCAGGAGCAGCGCCAGCGGTACCAGGAGGGCGAAGAAGGCGGTGGGGAAGCCCGAACGTGAAACGGGAAACGTGAAGCGTGAAGCGTGGGATTTGAGTCTCGTGATCCACAGTCCACAACCGGCGCACATGCCAACCGCCGCCAGTACGAGCGTCGCCACGCCCACGTACCCCACCTCGACCCGCTCCCAGGGGCCCCAGAAGCCGGTTAGCCCGCGCCCGTAAAAGCCCGGGGCCAGCAGACCGATCAGCGCTCGCGGCGGCAGCGAGTAACGGGTCGCTTCGTCGTAGGGCAACTGCCCCCGGCCAGTGTGTCCGGCCATCTCGTAGGCTGGCAGCAGCATCAGCGCCGCTCCCCCCACTCCCACGGCGACGGTGAGCGCCGCCAGCCCCAGCGTGCGCAACTCGTACCGCCAGCCCCGCCGCCAGTCCGCCGCCAACCGGTAGAGCAGGTAGAGCACGAATGTCAAGGCCAGGAAGAGCAATATCTGGCCGTGCCCTGCCAGCGCCGCCACCGCCAGCAGCGCCCCAGCGCCAACTGCCCAGGCGGGGGATCTCCTGGTCAGGGCGCGATGGGTCAGCAACAGGAGCAGCGGGAGCCAGGCCGCCGTCGCGTTGAGGTTCAGATTGCCGATGTGGGTCACGAACAGGTCGGAGAGAGCGAAGGCTACCCCACCCACCAGCGCGGCGGGCCGTCGCAGGCCCAACCCCCGCGCCAGACCGAACATACCGGCGCCGGCCAGCCAGATGTGAAAGACGACCAGCGTCTCCATCACGCCGTAGGAAGGCTCGCCGAAGAGGGCAAAAACCAGCAGGTTGATGGGATAAAAGACGCCCGCTTGATTGTCGGCGACGAAGGGAGCGCCGCTGTAGAGGTGGGGATTCCAGAGTGGGATGGTACCTGCCCGCAGGCTGCGCGCGGCGAAACGGTACATGGGCCACAGGAAGGAGACCATGTCACCGCCACCACGCGGAATCCATTGCCCGGCCAGGATGACAGGCCAGAAGAACGCTGCGACGATCAGCGCCAGCAGCGCCAGGCAAGCCAGGTCGAGGAACAGTTCACGACGTCGCACCGACAGGCCCCAGCTCTTTGGTCAACCTGGTCCTTACAGGAAGCGGTAGCGGGATCTCACGAACTCTCCTCGTCCAGCCCCACCAATCGCGCCCACTCCCCGTGGATGCCGTCCTCCGTCACTCCGTAGTAGATGCGTAGTTTGCCGTCCTCTCGCTGCACCAGGTCGTAGCGCGCCCAGCCACTGTGCTCCCGTCGCTTGAGCAGGCCGATGTCTCCGTGCCACTCGACCTTGCTCGCGTCCACTGGCTGCTCCTCAACCTGGGCGATGGCATAGTGCCACAGCCGCCGCGCCGATTTGCGGGTGACGTTCTTGACCACGTTGCCGTTGCGCAGATCGCGCATGGTGTGATAGAGCGTGCCCTTGCGCTCCTGGGTCTCCACGATCTCCACTCCCGTTCGGGGCGGTTCGATGGGAGCACGGTCGGAGACCGGCTCCCTTGCAGGTTCCTCCGCCGGCACGACCGCAGGTCCCACGTGCGCCCGTTTGACCAGGCTCACGATCTCATCTCGCACCGCCAGATTGGTCTCCGCCTCGCTGCGCACGTAGATTTTGTTGTCGTCAATGGCGTAAGGCGGATCGTCGCCCCGGGGTACAACCACCCGCACCACCTTCATCCCCTGTGTCTCCTGTATGTCCACGGTGACCTCGAGAGGCGGTGTGGTGCGGCGTTCGATTTCCTCCTGCAATGCTCTGACCACCCGCGAGGGATTGCTCACGCCAGGGGTTTGTTCCTTTGAGTCGGTGCTGATGCCGACGTAGACGGCGCCTCCGTTGGTATTGGCAAAGGCGCAGACGTCGGCCAGAATGGCATAGAGCCGCCCGCCTCGGCGAGTGTAGCCCGCGTGAAAGCTCTGCACAATCGAGGGCCCTTCTTTCCGCGCCGCCTGGATGTAATCCACGGGCGCTTTGGCTGCATGGTAGGGCCGAGTGCGGGCAAAGTCGTTGCCCAGGAACACCTCCCGCAGCGCGCCAAAACTGACCTCAGGCAACAGCACCTCCGTCACCCGCTCACCGACGCCCAGGTGCTTGGCATCCCTGGGGTGCCGGGTGAGCCGGTGGGCATCGGAACCTTGAATGCAATGCATACGGCGCGGATACTCCGGGCGCGAGCCGTCGAAGAAGCGCGCTGTCGTGCGCCGCCCTTTCTTCTCGAGATCGGTCACCTCCAGCGCGTGAAGGTTGGGGTCCTGGGTGTAAGCGATGCGCGTCTGTCCACCGAATCCCAACCCTCGCATCGCTACGCCGTGGTTGGTGTTAGCGTGGGCCGCGATGGCAATACCACTCGCATCGTCAATGACCCGATAGGCCGTCAATACGTCGGTCGTCGCCCCCACCTCGGTGCTGCCAACGTCGAGCTTGTCCGGCGGGACGTTGAGCAGGCGCAGGATGAACTCTAGTTCTCGCACGTCGGTATCGGGGGAGAAAATGCCGAGAATGTGAAAGCCCAGAGTGGCGGTGAATTCAAAACCCGGCAGCACCAGTACCTTCTTCCGCAGGCGGCGATACTCGTCGAGTCTGCGCTTCTCCTCCGGCTGTAGCCGCCCCAGATGCTCGAGCAACTCTAGGCCCTCGATTTCCTCCAGCATCGCTCGACAACCGGCTACCGTGTTGTGGTCGGTGAAAGCGACAATGTCCAGGCTCTTGCGTTCAGCCGCTTGTAGGATGTCCAAATACGAGACTCCCTGTTCTAGATAGTCAGTGGAGGCAGGGGTGTGAATGTGAAGATCAACCCGTCTCCACTGGAGCTTTTTTCTCCGTTCTCCCTTTTGCTTATTCATACGTCTGTGTCCTTTCTATTAACCAAATCTGCAACTACTGTCAGCACCTCGGATGGGCGGAAAGGTTTGAGAACAAAAACATCGGCCCCAGCGTCCAGACATTCTGCAGAACGATCCATGCCCGAGGTCATCACCACAGGCACGGTCTTTAATATCTCGTCTGACCGCAGTTCCCGCAACACGTCGAGCGTGTCCCCGTGTAGGACGTGCACATCCATCAGCACCAGCGCGGGCTTTAGCCGACGTACCGTCGGCACCACGTCATCCAAACGAGACACGACCGCCGCCTGGTATCCTTCTAACTCGAACACTGTCTTGAGGAGCTTGCTGATGGTCTCGTCGTCGTCTACCACGAGAATAGTGTTCATTGTTTTGCCTCTTCCTTCCCTGTGGGACCACGCTGCTCCCAGCCATCTGACACCAGCGCAGCCTCGAATACGTCGTCTATTTGCTCGACCAGAATGAACTGGAGGTTCTTTCTCACTTCTTCAGGCACATCGTCCAGGTCCTTTTCATTCTGACTAGGTAGGATGACGGTGCTGAGCCCAGCCCTGTGGGCTGCCAACACCTTCTCCTTGATACCACCCACAGGCAGTACCTGACCGCGCAGCGTGATCTCCCCCGTCATTCCTACGTCATCACGCACCTTACGATCAGTCAGCAGTGAGGCCAGTGCAGTAGCGATGGTGACGCCAGCCGAGGGACCATCCTTGGGCACTGCGCCTGCTGGCACGTGTAGGTGAAGGTCAGTTTTGTCAAAGATGTCCTCCGGGATGCCCAGTTCCTTGGACTTGGAGCGCACGTAGCTGAGCGCTGCCTGTGCCGACTCCTTCATCACCTCACCCAACTGCCCGGTGACCATGAATTCCTTGTTGCCAGCCATCTTTGTGACTTCGCAGAATATGAGGTCGCCGCCGGCAAACGTGACGCTCAAGCCCGTGGCGACGCCGGGTACCTGGGTACGCAACGCCGTCTCCGGGAAGAAACGAGGCTTCCCCAGGAACTTTACTGCCTCTCGCGCCACCACCCGCACGGGCTCCGTATCCCCTTCGGCGATGCGGGTCACGATCTTGCGGCAGATCTGCCCAATCTCGCGCTCCAGGTTGCGCACCCCGGCCTCGCGGGTATAGTCCTGGATGATCTTGCGCAGCGAGCCGTCGGTAAAGCTCAGCTCATCGCGCCGGAGGCCGTTCTCTCGCAGTTGGCGGGGGACGAGGTACCCCTGGGCAATGTGCACTTTCTCAGTCTCGGTGTAGCCCGAAAGCTCCAGTACCTCCATCCGATCCTGCAGCGGCATGGGTATGGGGTGGAGCAAATTGGCCGTGGTGATGAACATCACCTGGGAGAGATCGAAGGGCACGTCCAGGTAGTGATCGCGGAACTCGCGATTCTGCTCTGGATCCAGCACCTCTAGCAGGGCAGCGGCCGGGGCACCCCGAAAATCCGTCCCCAGTTTGTCCACCTCGTCGAGCAGGAAAACCGGGTTGTTCGCTTCCACCCGCCGCAACGCCTGGATGATACGTCCGGGCATTGCGCCGATGTAAGTGCGCCGGTGGCCGCGAATCTCCGCCTCATCGCGTATGCCGCCCAGCGACTGGCGGATGAACTTGCGTCCCAGCGCCCGCGCAATGGACTGGCCCAGACTGGTCTTGCCCGTGCCGGGTGGCCCCACGAAGCACAGGATGACTCCCTCTCGTTCGCGCCGGATGAGGTCGGTCGGCTCGTCCTGCTCACGCTCCTCCTTGCGCTCCTCGCGCAGTTTGCGCACCGCCAGGTATTCCAGGATGCGCTCCTTCAGTTCGTCCAGGTCGTAGTGGTCTTCGTCGAGCACCTGGCGGGCGTGCGTGATATCCAGGTCATCCTCGGTCTGGACGTTCCACGGCAGGGTGGTCAGCCAATCCAGGTACGTGCGGATGACGCTATACTCGGCGGCGGCCGTGGGCAGCTTGCTCAACCGGTCCAGTTCGCGGCGGGCCTCCTTCTCTGCTTCTTCCGCCATTCCGGCGGCCTCGATCTTTTCGCGGAATTCTTCCACCTCCATCTTTTGCTCGCCCGCCTCGCCCAACTCCCGCTTGATGGCCTTGATCTGCTCCCGCAGAAAGTACTCTCGCTGGGTCTTTTCCATCTCCGACTGGGCCTCACTCTGGATCTTGCGCCCCAGTTCAAGCACCTCTAGTTCCTTCATCAACAGGCCCAGCAACATGTGGGACTTTTCGGTGAGGCTGTCCAGTTCCAACAGCCGCTGTGCATCCTCCAGGTTGAGTTTCATGTGGTTGGCGACGGCGTAGATGAGTTGCAGCGGGTCGTTCAAATTGACGACCATCGCGCTCATTTCTTCGGGGACGGTGGGCACCAACTCGGTCAACCGTTGGAAGCCCTCCACGATGCTCCGCTGCAATGCCTCGACCTCTAGCGATTTTCTGACCACCTCCGGGGCCTCGGACACGCGCGCTGTCAGGTAGGGCGACTCGCTGATGAACTCTTCCACCCGGATGCGCAACAACCCTTGCATGATCAGCGTGATGGTCCCATCCGGCGATTTGAACAGCCGATGTACCGCCGCAATCGTTCCAACGCGGTAGACGTCGTCCGGCCCCGGCGTTTCCAGTTCCGGATCGCGGCTGGACATGAGACCAATGAGCCGCTTTCCGACCACTGCCTCGTCAACCAACCGGACGGAGCGCGCTTGACCGACGCGGATCGGCACCGCCGTCATCGGAAAGACGACCAGCCCCCGCAGCGGCAGGATCGGGAGATGTGAGGGAACTCGAAGCACTTCACTACCTGCATCCTCTCCTGGCGAACCGCTGCGCCCCTTCGTTATCACTGGACGACCTAACAGGTCCAACAATCCACTCGTTCTTTCTCTCTCTTTGTCCGACATTCGCTCTTTCAATCCTCCTGCTGTTCCACTCCCACGACCTGCACGCGCCAAGCCGCCGGGCGCGAAAGTTGCACTCTCAGAAATCCGTCCTCGTAACTTGCCTCCACATCCTCCTGCTCCACGGGCCAGGGCAGGTCAACCTCGGCACGGAACTCGCCAAACCGAATCTCTATCTAGTGATACGTCTGTTTGGGCGTCGAGTCGGCGCGCGCGCCAGCGACGACCAGCGTCTGCCCCGCCAGCGAGATGGAGAAATCCTCGCTCCGCATGCCCGCGACCTCAATCTGCACAACTAACCCTTCGTCGTCTTCGTAGACGTCCATGGGAGGCTGCCAGGCGCAGGTATGCCGGCAAACGACCCATCTCTCATCCGGTAGTCGCTCGCCTTCGACACGAGCGCGCGTCGTCGCCAGCCGTGCGCCTGTCCACTTGATTGTCATTTCATCCTCCCGCGAGGGTGTTATCTGACAGTACCATTGTACCACAATTGCACGTAGGCTCAAACTCAGATTGTGCGCAAAACTCAGGGCTGTTCCAATCCATTCGTCGCTATTGGCGGCTCAGTTGCGTGAAAGTACTTGTTGTGGTATGATGTACCCCACTGCGAATTACTGTGAGGTGAATATCATGGCAAAGTGTGAAATGTGTGGCAAAGGTCCCCAGTTCGGGCATAACGTCAGTCACTCCAAGCGAGCGACTAACCGTCAGTTCAAGCCCAACATCCAGCGCGTGCGGGTGGAGATCAACGGGCAGGTGCGCCGGATGCGTCTCTGCACCCGCTGCCTGCGAACACTGAACAAGGCTCGCTAGACCTCTCCCTCTGACCGCGCCCCCCAGCCCCTCCCCGCTTCGGGGAGGGAGGCCATAACTGGGGGCTTTTTTTTTGCCTGCTTTCGACCCGCGCGTCTCGTCCCCTGTGGGCCTCCGGGGTTGGCTCGCTCATCGCGTTTCCTCCGGCTCTCCTGCCCCTGCGTGTACGACGTTCCTCGTGATGGCCCCTTGACAAGCTGAATCTTTTGCTTTATAATAAGGCCAACCTGAAAATTTGCTAGATATATCTTTTGGTATATATGAACAATGCCTGAGACGATCACTGCCCCGCTCAGCGAAAGCATGCAGATGTACCTGGTCACCATCGCCCGGTTGCGGGTGAATGGCCGGCCAGTGCCCCTCTCCCAACTGGCCGAGTCGCTCTCCATTTCCCCGGTCTCGGTCAACGAGATGTGCCGCAAGCTGCAGGAGCAAGAGCTGGTGGTCTACCAGCCGTACAAGGGGGCATCGCTCACGCCGGAGGGGGAGCAGCGGGCCTATCACGTCCTGCGCCGCCACCGGCTGTGGGAGGTTTTCCTGGTGGAAAAGCTGGGCCTCGATTACACCCAGGCCCACCAGGTCGCCTGCCGGTTGGAACACTCCACGCCCAAACTCCTGGCCGACCGGCTCGATGCTTTCCTGGGATACCCGTCGGTCAATCCAGAGGGAGAGTCCATCCCCAGAGCCAATGGAAGCCTTCCGGTGCGTTCATTGCTGCCACTGGCGGCGCTCTCCACCGGGCAGCACGCTCACGTGATTCGCTGCGATGTGAGTGAGGCCACGCGCTCTTTTCTGGATGAACAGGGCGTGCGTCCAGGAGCATCGGTGACGGTGGTGGCGACGGCGGACGATAGCTTGTTGGTGCAGGTTGGGGAAGCGTGCATTTCGCTGGCGCGGACGCTGGGGGAGATGGTGCAGGTGGAGACGGAAAAAGTACCATACGAAGCGGCAGCGGTTACGCCAGTACACCCTGATCTCGACGAGGAGAGACAGAAAGACGCGGCCGTGCAGAACCTGCCCACGCGGGTGTTCTTGCACGAACTAAAAGTCGGACAGCGCGGCATTATCGTGCGCGTGGGAGGCCGGGGGCTGATCAGACGGCGCATGATGGACATGGGGCTGGTGACAGGCGCCGAGGTCAAGGTGGTACGAGTAGCGCCCCTGGGCGACCCGGTCGAGTTTGAGGTCAAGGGGTACAGCCTCAGCCTGCGCAAGAGCGAGGCGCGCAACGTTACCGTCGAGGTGGCGGTAGAGGAAGGTGAGTAAAGGGGGAGGGTGAGCGGGTAAAGCCCTCTGCGAGCGGAGGCATGCTTTCGCAGAGGTTTTAATTTGTGTCTTTGTATTGCTAATGCGTCGCAATACTGAAAAGGAGGTGGTGAAGCGGAGGAGCAAAGGATACATATTAGCTACAGACGCCCCGCCAGGGGCACGGTTACGTCCAACAAGACTAGCAGAAAGGAGACAGATTTATGAGTGTCAAGACACTGAATCAACTCGAACCCGGTGAACGGGCAACCATCGTCAAGGTAGGAGGCGAGGGGCCGGTGCGCCGCCGCATCCTCGACATGGGGGTGGTGAGCGGCGCCGAGATTGAGGTCGTGCGCGTGGCCCCCTTGGGCGATCCGGTCGAGTTTCGGATCAAGGGGTATAACCTCTCGCTGCGTAAGAGCGAGGCGAAGAGCATACAGGTTGAGGCCCAGTAGGAGGGGTGTATGATGCCACTGACTATGGTTTCCCCTAACGAGGATGTCAGACTGGTTGCCATCAACGGTGGACGTACTGTCCGCCAGCGGCTGGCAGACCTGGGCCTGACGCCGGGCACGACCTTGCGCGTGGTACAGGCGAATGTCCGTGGGCCACTCATCGTGGCTTTCAAGGACGACGCGCGACTGGCGCTGGGGCGTGGCATGGCGCACAAGATTGAGGTTGAGCTGCTGAGGAAGTAGACGAGTAAACAAGTAGATGAGTAGACGAGTAAATGAGTGAGAGGAGGAACAAATGACAAAGGAGTTTACTGTTGCTTTGGCCGGGAATCCCAACTCTGGTAAGAGCACCGTGTTCAATGCCCTCACGGGGGCTCGCCAGCACGTGGGGAATTGGCCGGGCAAGACGGTCGAGAAGAAGGAAGGTACCTGTAAGCGCGATGGGTACGAGATCCAGGTCGTGGACCTGCCTGGTACCTATAGCCTGACGGCTTACTCGCTGGAGGAGGTCATCGCGCGCGACTATATCATCGAGGACAAGCCCGACGTGGTGATCAGCGTGGTGGACGCCGCCAACCTGGAGCGTAATCTCTACCTGGTGATCCAGATTCTAGAACTGGGCGCTCCGCTGGTTATCGCGCTCAACATGAGCGACATCGCCGATTCGCGGGGGTTGCACATTGACACAGAGATGCTGTCCCAGGGACTGAACGGCACGCCGGTGGTGCGCACAATCGCCAGCAAGGGCAAGGGGATTGACGAACTGCTGCACGAGGCCATCCGCGTAGCCGGAGCGCAATGAAGCAATGAACAATGAACAAAGGAGGGTAAATTATGGCAACACATGAGTTGGCTTATAGCAGGGGGGTTTTACTCGTGGACTATGGACGTGAGGTCGAGGAGGAGATTGCCCGCTTGCAGGAGATCATTGAAAAATCACCGGCGCTGATAGCGCGTTACCCCTCTCGCTGGGTGGCTATCAAATTGCTGGAAGAAGATAAAGAGATCATTCCCAAGGTTGAGGCTGTGGAGGGAGGGGGAGCAATCATGGCCCAGGCTGACAAGAGTCTGGCCCACCTGCGCAACGTCTACGGCGACGACGCTGAGACGATCATCGCCGACCGGAGGTACGGCTTCATCAGCGGTCTGGTCAAAGAGACAGTGCGCCGCCCTGCCGAGGATCGGCTGACGCTTTCTGACAAGATTGACAAGATCGTCACCAACCGGGTGCTGGGCATCCCCATCTTTTTGGTCGCCATGTGGTTCGTCTTCAAGATGACGGCCGAGGTCTCCGGCTCGTACCTGGAGTGGGTGGACGGGGTCACCGGCGGCCCCATCACCCGCTGGGCGGTGGCGATCCTCAATCTCGTCGGGCTGGGCGGCACGTGGTTCGGGTCGCGGACGGTGGGCGGGAT
>JAUXFI010000182.1 GCA_030620125.1 Anaerolineae bacterium | reverse complement strand
GTTACTACTCAGCTATCCTTGCGAAGGTTGCGAATGGCCTTGTCGCCGGGGCAACTTTTGGTAGGCAAAGACGCTTTTGGCCCGCAAGTTCTCACTAAACCTTCGCAAGGGTTCTCCTGAGTAGTAACAGAAGTGATTGCCACGAGGAATCTATGCAGACAAGAGATCACACTCGCCTGCTGGCGGAACTTGCGGGAGCCTACGCCCAACATTCTCCCAGGTCTGCGGCGCTGAACGAAAGGGCCAAGGGATGCCTGTTGGACGGCGGCAGCCACTCGCTGCGGCTCATCCAGCCTTTCCCGCCGCGCATTGTCACCGCTCAAGGAGGTTGGGTGCGAGACGAGGATGGCCACGACATCCTGGATTTCTGGCAAGGGCACCACGCCAATCTCCTGGGCCACAACCCGGAGGTCATCACTTTGGCGTTGGCTCGTGCCTTTGAAGAGGGCTTTGGCCTGCAGACCGGCTTCACCGGCCGGTTGCAGGTGGAAGCCGCCGAGATCCTTTGCCAGCGGACCGGGGCCGAGCGGGCGCGTTTTGTCACCAGCGGAACCCTGGCGACGATGTACACTATCCTGCTGGCCCGTGCTTTCACTGAACGCGACCTGGTGATGAAAGTGGGCGGCGGTTGGCACGGCGCGCAGCCGTGGGGACTCAAGGGCGTCAATTTCCACGCCAACAGCGGCAATGGCTTCAAGCGAGTCGAGACCCATGGTCTCCCCCCGGCCCTGACCGACGACGTGCTGATCACCCGTTTCAACGATCCGGGTATGCTGCGCGATCACTTTCGGCAGTACGGCGACCGTGTCGCCTGCTTTATCTTTGAGCCGTTCGTCGGCGCTGGCGGCTTTATATCAGCCACGCGCGAGTACCTGTCCGTCGCCCGTGAACTGACCCATCAATACGGCGCGGTGCTTATCCTCGACGAGGTGATCTCTGGCTTTCGCTTCCGCGCTGGCGACGCTGGCGCGCTCTACGGCGTGCAACCCGACCTGGCGACCTTTGGAAAGATCATCGGCGGCGGCATGCCGGTGTCCGCCGTGGCTGGCCGGGCCGACATCATGGCCCTGGTTGGGCGCGAAGGAGGCAGCAGGGTCAAGTTCTCCGGCGGCACCTTCTGTGGTCACCCGGCCTCGCTGTTGGCCGCCAAGACGTGTTTGGGCTACCTGGTCGCTCACGAAGCGGAGATCTACCCGCGCCTGGCCGCTCTGGGCGAAAAGACCCGCCAAACGGTGGAAGCGGCCTTTGCCCAAGAGGGCATCTATGCCCGCTGTACGGGCTACGGCAATGAGGCGCTGGCTGGCAGCTCGATGGCTGTGCTCCACTTTCCCTACCAGGATGGTCGCCAACTCGACAGCCCAGACGAATTGCTCAACCCGGCCGTGTGCGACGTCATCCTGAAAGAGAAGGCGTTGCAACTGGCCCTGTTGCTGGAGAATGTGCACATAGTTCACGGCCTGGGCTCGGTGAGCACCGCTCACACGGAGGCAGACATCGAGTTACTGGGCGAAGCCTGTTGCCGGGTGGCGCGCCGGTTCAAAGCGTATCTGTGATCAATAATATGTCCAACTGCTCTCTCTGCATCCACGGCCACTTTTACCAGCCCCCTCGTGCTGACCCCTTCACTGGACACATCCCACGGGAGCCGGACGCCGCTCCCTACGCCAATTGGAACGAGCGCATCACTGCCGAGTGTTACGCGCCGCTGGCGGAGGCCGGCCAATTCGGGCTCATCAGTTTCAACCTGGGTGGCACGCTGGCCCGCTGGCTCGACGCGTGCGCACACACCACTTACGAGCGTGTCGTCGTCGCCGAACGGGATTATTGGAAGACCCACGCCGTTGGCAACGGGCTGGCTCAACCGGTTCATCACACCATTCTGCCGCTGGCCCGCCGCCGCGACAAGATCTGCCAGGTACGTTGGGGTATCGCCAGCTTTGAACATCGCTTCGGCCACCGGCCGGAGGGGATGTGGCTGCCGGAGATGGCGGTGGACTATGAGACGTTAGAGATCCTAGCGGCGGAAGGGATCCGCTTTACCATCCTCTCCGACGAGCAGGTGCGCGGCGACCTGGACGCGGGGGCAGGCCCATACCGGGTGCGGCTGCCCGGTGGGGGAGAGATCGCTGTCTTCGTGCGTGACCGGCACCTCTCCAACGTTCTCTCCTTCGGGATGCCGGACCCGGCCTACGTGGACGAGTGGCTACGGGACCAGGTGGAATGGCGGTGTCACAAGAATGGGCTGCTGCTCATCGCCACCGACGGAGAGACCTTTGGCCATCACCACCGCCGGGGGGTGGAGGTGCTGGAGCATATCCTTTCAGCAGGGGATGCCCACGGCTACAGGTTGACGACGCTGGGGTTGTGCCTGCATCAGAACTCGCCTCAGGTGGAGTTGGAGGTGATTGAGAACAGCGCCTGGAGTTGCTCCCACCGTCTGAACCGCTGGGCGATTGGCTGCAGTTGCACTCCGGGCGACAGTCGCTGGAAGGGGGCGCTGCGGCGGGCGTTGGACAGCCTGGCCTGCGACATGGATCAGGCTTACGTGTATGAAGCGGGCCGGTTGGGGATAGACCCCTGGCCGCTGCGGGACAACTACATCGCCGTGGTGATGGGGCAGGTGGACAGGTCAGCTTTCCTGGTCGAGAATGGTTTGGGCCACCTCAGTGACGAGAATGCCCAACGACTGCTTGCGTTGCTGGAGGCCCAGTTCTACCGGCAGCGGATGTATACCAGTTGCACCTTCTTCTTCGACGATCTGGACCGGCACGAGCCCCGCTACGCCATCGCCAATGGCGTCCGTGCCCTGGCTCTCACCCGCTACGCCACGGGGGACGACCTATCACACAGCTTCCGCCGCGACCTGCGGGTGGCCGTGAGCGAAATAACCGGCTGCACCGCGGCCGACATCTATGCTCAAGTCGTGGAAAAGGCAGAGATATGAGCAGCCCCAAAACCCCGCCCTACTCCGACATTGACCTCAACCGCTGGCGGGAGTACGACCACGTGTGGACCGACTCCCTGTGGCGGATCGAGGCCCGCGACCGCACCGGCGGCCACCGGCTCGCCTACCACGGCAACTTTGTCCCTCAGATCGCCACCCAGGCCTACCTGCGCTACACAAAGGAGGATGACGTCGTCCTCGACCTCTTCCTCGGCTCGGGCACCTCGGCCATTGAGGCGGCGCGGCTGAACCGGAGACTGGTCGGCGTGGAGCTAAAGCCCGACCTGGCGGAGACCGTGCGGGCCAAGCTCTCTCCGCACTTGCTCGATGATCGTATCCGCATCCTGCAGGGCGACTCCTCCTGCGCCGAGACCGCTGCCCGCGTGCGAGAGGTCTTGGCGGCGATGGGCGCTGATGACGCTCAACTGCTGGTGCTCCACCCACCCTATCACGACATTCTGCGCTTTAGCGACCTGTCAAAAGACCTCTCCAACGCCCCCACCCTGGAAACCTTTCTTGACCTGTTCGAGACCGTTGCCCGTCACGGGTTCGACCTGCTGGAGCCGGGGAGGTTCGCCGTCCTGGTCATCGGCGACAAGTACACCAAGGGCGCACTGGTACCGCTGGGCTTTTACTGCCTGGAACGGATGCAGCGGATCGGCTTCCGGCCCAAGGCCATCGTGGTCAAAAACATCACTGGCAACGAGAGGGGCAAGGGACGCGACAGCAACCTGTGGCGCTACCGCGCGCTGGCCGGCGGCTACTACATCTTTAAACACGAGTACGTCATAATGTTCCAAAAGCCCGCCGCGCCGGCCGACGTGCGCCGCGAACTGCGCAAGGTCAAACACATGCCTCCCTGGGGCCGGGTGCAGGGCGACGAGTGGGACCGCGCCAGCCGCTTCATCTACTCCGTCCGCGCGCTGGATGCGCTGCGCCGCGAGACAAAGCGCGTGGCCGCCGGAGCGGGCCTGCCGCTGCGCGACTTTGGCTGTTACGTCATCCGCCGCTGGTACAACTTTCACACCCACCAGGCCGCGCTCAATATCATCCTGGCCCACCCCCGCACCCGCCCCGAGCCTGACCCCTTCCACCACACGGTGGACTTTTACCTGGATGGGGAGGGGTTCGACCTCAAACTGACGGGACTGCCCCGGGGCTTGGGCCACGACATCGCCTACGCCCGCGCCCACCCGGAGGAACTGGCCCGCTGGCTGTATGTCCACCAATCGGCGCAGGGGCGCTTTCACGGGGCCAACCGGTTCTTTGTTGTCCTGCACGACGCGGCCGACCCCGGCCGCGTCCACGCCGTCCTCGAACGGGCTGTGCGTTGGATTGAGACCCACCACCCCGAGGTGCAGATCGTGGATTGGGAGATCGAGGTTC
>JAUXFI010000189.1 GCA_030620125.1 Anaerolineae bacterium | reverse complement strand
GGATCGTGCATCACGTGTACATCTCCCGCCGCCGTCGCCACCGCCGCGTCGCGCACGACGCTGATGCCGGGATCGTACAGAAACCCCCGGCATCGCTCCAGCAACGATCCGCCCAATTCCGCCAATCCGCTGTTCTCCCGCGCGATGATAGCCGTCCCCTCCACCGCAATGCCCTTGGTGACGAGCAGAGCGTCGCCCGGCCGGGCCCCGTCCGGCCGCACCAGCCGTTCGGGAGCCACTTCGCCCAACATGCAGCCGACGACGATGGGCCGGTCAATGCCGTAGGTGATCTCGGTGTGGCCGCCCACCAACTCTACGCCCAACTTGGCGCACGCCCTGGCGATTTGGTCAAAGATCGTGTCCACCAACGCTTCATCGGTGCGGGCCTCGGGCAGAAGCAGTGTGGCCAGGAACCAGCGCGCCGTCGCACCGGTGCAGGCGACGTCGTTACCGTTGACGTGGACGGCGTACCAGCCAATCTCGTCACTGGCAAAGGTAATGGGGTCGGTTTTGGCAACCAGGTAACGGTTGCCAAAGGAGATGACCGCCGCGTCGTGTCCCACGCCCGGCCCCAGGACAATGCGCTCGTCGGAGGGCGCGTAGCGGGCCAGTAGCCGGGCCATGTGCTCGGCGGGCAACTTTCCCAGGGGGTACAGAGTTCTCATGCGCTGCTGTTGCGCAGCCCTTTTCCCTTCAGCAAACCATCTACCCAGGCCGCGTCCTCCAGCGAAAGCGTCACCGGCGGTGGCTGCCGGTAGTCCACAAAGTCGGCGTAACCGCCATTGTCGTAGCACCGCGTGAACACGGCCTGCAGGTCCAACGCCACGTCGGGGTCGGGCTCGCGCAGGGGTACGCGGAAGCGGGGCAGGCGGCGCTGTAACGGGATGGGGTACACCTCGAAGCGATACTTGTCCGGTGCCCGGTTTACGCTGACCAGATAGCGATGTGATGCCAGGGAAGCCTTTCCCTCCTCCGAGATAGCCACCGTGTGCAATCCCCCAGCGAGCAGGTCAATCTCTACCAGGTGCGCGGCGCTGTTCAGAACCTCCTGCTGCTTGCGGTGGTAGAGGCGATGTCCCTCTCCCGACGTCTTGTTGGCCGGGCTGAGCACCTCGATGACTGTTACCACCTCGCCGCCGGCCGCGTGGACGATCTCAATGAACGGCTCCCGGTGCTCGACAGGCGGGAGGGTGAGGATGACAGGAGCCTGCAACTCCTCCTCGGCCACGGCCACCGCCGGGGCCTGCGTGTAGACGTCCACCAGTGCAGGCTCTCTGACAGGGTGCCCGATCAGGAGAACGTCCGGGTACAGCGCGTGGGGTGGCTCCAAAATGTATACTCGTTCACCGATGCGGGCGTGGTAGCGCGGGCGCATCTGTGGCTGGAGTGCATCGGCAATGTAAGTGATCAGTCGTTGGTGTACGTCCGGCCAGCGGACCGAGTACTCTAGGTATGGATCCATTCCGGGAAATGGACTGGGCATATCTTACCTCCTGCCCTCATTCTACCGCACTTTTGCCTGTGCCGCAAATCTTGATGCCGCTCGTAGTGACGACTTTAGTCGTTCGCGGCGGAAAGCGACTAAAGTCGCCACTACAAGCCGATGGTTTTAGCAAGTCAAGTGAAAGGCAGCCGCAACGTGCGTCTTCTTGCGCAGTTCGTTGTAGGTTTCCACGGCCTCGGCGGTGGGGGTGGCGATGAGACGGATGCCGGCCGCCTCCAGCGCGCGGTGGGCCTCCTCCGTCACGCGCACCATCCCATAAGCGCCTGTGCCAACGACCAGCACCTCAGGCGCGGCCTCGAAGATGACGGTCAGGTCGTCGGGGTAAAGCGCGTGGCCCTCTTTGCGCCACCAGTCTTCGACGACACGGTCGGGAAGGATGATGAGGTCCCGCGTGTATCGCTGGCCGTCAATGGTTATCGCGCCGAAGCGGTAGTTCTCAATTCTGGGAGACATAATCGGGGGTTTCCTTTCTCCTTTAACGCCTCGCTATTGTACACCTTTTCGGCGCTGGCTGCCAGTTCGTCCACCGTCCAGGCGTCACGGTGGCGGGCGATGCGCTCCTGGCTTGTCTATCTTGGCTTGCTGACTATAATCTGGACGTTGGATGTTGGGTATTGGATATTGGATATTGGAGGTTGTCAATGGATCAAGTTGGAGAGGTAAAGCGCACCGGTTGTGGCCAGGCCATCGTGATTATTCTGCTGCTTCTGTGGTTGGGCGGCTTGCCGCTGGTGCTGGCGGGCGTGGCTGACCTGGCCCTGAAGGATGTCATTTCGCAGACTGCTAGCACGGTGATTGTCATCCTGCTCGCCGCCGCTGGCCTGGTGCTGCCTTTCGCAGGCGTGGCGCTGGTGACCCGTCGCCGCGTTGGCTGGCAGGAGACGGCCTCTGTTGCCGCTGTGCTCACGGTCATCGCCGGCTATCTCGTGCTCGATGCGGTAGTGCGGGCCACCCCCACCCCGGCTCTCCCCCTCGTGGGGGAGGGAGTCCTACGGTTGGGCATCCTCGTCCCCTACGCGCTGCTCGCCGCCTGGCTGGCCCCGCGTCTGGCGGGGGCGTCCCCGCGCCGTTTGCGGGAGTGGCTGGGGCTGGATCGCTTTGACTTGCCGACCACGCTGCTCGCGCTGGCAGTGGCGGCGCTGGTGACCATCCCCTGGCCCGTGACGGGCGCGCTGGGCGACAGCCTTACCAGCCTGGGCCTGGTGTTCCAGTCGCTGGCGTGGGTGATCCCCCAGGTGCTGATCTTTTGGGGGGTGGTCTTTTGTCTGCTGACGTCCACTTTCACGCGACCGTGGATAGCTGCGCTGGTGACGATTTTGCTCTATGGACTGTCCACAACCGGCGCCGTTCTACCCGCGGCCGACTGGGGCGCACTGGGAGACGGTATCCTGCTGTTGCCGCTGGCATTGCTGCTGACGGAATTGCGTGCCCGCGAAAGCGGCCTCTATCCCTTGCTGCCAGTGGCTTTTTGTTATTGCGCCGTGCCGCTTCTCTTTGTGGACCCACGCGACGCCATTGCCCAGGGCGTCCCCGAACCACAGCACATTTTTAGCTGCTCCATCGTCATTGTGATCACGACGGCGCTGGGCCTGGCGCTGTGGGGCGAGCGGCGGTTGCTGCTGGCGCTCCGGGGTCGCGTGCAGATACCCAGTTGGGCGCGGATCGTCACTGCAACGCTGGCGGCGCTGCTGCTGTGGGGCGCGTGGGGTGGGCTGTACATCTTTGCTGGCGAACCTGGCTTTGCCAATGACGGTTTCCTCATCATCCTGGAGGAGCAGGCCGACTTGAGCGCTGCCCACGCCATCCCCGAACGGGAGGCGCGGTTGCAGTACGTCTATGAGACGCTGGTCGAGACCGCCGCGCGCACGCAGGCCCCGCTGCGTGCCGATCTGGACGAGCTCGGCGTACCCTATCGCCCTTACTACATCATCAACATGATCCGCGTGGACGGCCACCGCTGGCTGATGGGTCGTTTCGAGGGCCAGCCGGGAGTGGCGCAGGTGATCCTCAATCCCAATGTGCGGGAGTACCCCCACCGCATCCCGTTCCCCTACGGCGGGGACGATCTGCCGGTCGAGAAGGTGCAGCCGAATCTGGCTGCCATCCACGCCGACGAGGCATGGCAGATGGGAGTGATGGGTGAGGGCATCGTCGTCGCCGGGCAGGATACGGGTTACGATTGGACCCACCCCGCGCTCAAGCCTCACTACCGGGGCTGGGACGGAACCAGCGCCGACCACAATTACAACTGGCACGATGCCTGGGACGATACCTCCATTGCTTTTGATGATGACTCTCACGGCACGCACACGATGGGTACCGTGCTGGGGGACGACGGAGCGGGCAACCGCACAGGGGTCGCGCCGGAGGCGCAGTGGATCGGCTGTCGCAACATGCGGCGCGGCTTCGGCAACCCGGGGGCCTACGCCGAGTGTACAGAGTTCTTCCTGGCCCCGTACCCCCAGGGCGGCGATCCCTTTGACGACGGCGACGTAAAGCTGGCCCCGCACGTGGTCAACAACTCCTGGGGCTGTCCCGACATTGAGGGCTGCTTCCCCGACACGCTTGAGCCAGCGGTCGAGGCGCTGGGGGCGGCGGGGATCATGATGGTCGTCAGCGTGGGCAACGACGGCCCGGCCTGCGGAACGGCGACCACGCCCCCCGCCAACTATGACGCCGTCTTTTCCGTCGGC
>JAUXFI010000208.1 GCA_030620125.1 Anaerolineae bacterium | reverse complement strand
GTTCTGGAACACCGCCGCCTCGTCGTCCCTCCCACCGCCACCGATGGCCCCGCCACCATCACCATCGAACTGGGAGACCGCCGTGTCGTCCTGGGCAGCGTAGAGATCGCCGCCGGAGAGCACGTCTTCACCCCGCCGCCGGTGGCCCACGAGGTGCACGTCCGCTTCGGCGACGGCTCCGGCGAGCCTGGTCGAGCCGTGGCCGAACTCCTCGGCTATGATCTAGGCCCCCCTCTCCTCGTAGGGGAGGGGACGGGGGAGAGGTACATCTCCGACCAACCTGTCCCCATCACCCTCTACTGGCGCGCCCTGGAGGGAGCCGCCAGCGCCGACTACACCGTCTTTACCCACATCCTGGCCACCGGCGGCCGCCTGATCGCCCAACACGACGGCCTTCCAGCCGGAGGCGCCCGTCCCACCCCCGGCTGGCTCCCCGGCGAGATCATCGCCGACTATCACGAGATGGTCTTTCGCGAAGCATACACCGGCCCCGCCGTCATCGAAGTCGGTCTATACGACCCCGTCACCCAGGAGCGGGTGATTGCGGCCACGGGGGAGACCTTTGTTATCTTGCCCTCGTCCCTGAACGTAGAAATGCCGTAAGCAACAGGCGTCAATCTGCCCATTTGCCTTATGCCATAGGTCGGTGGTATAATCTGAGGAGTACAATCCCAGCCAGGAGGCGGATATGATCGAGGTCAAAGTAGACAGCATCCAGGTAAGCCTGATGTCAGAGCACCGCGTGGTCATCCTAAAGGACGTCAAGGCCGAACGCTACCTGCCAATCTGGATCGGGCCTTACGAAGCAGACGCCATCGCCATCCGTTTGCGAAGCGTCGAGGTGCCCCGTCCCCTGACCCACGACCTGCTCAACAACGTCATCGCCGATATGGGCGGCGAGGTCTCCCACATCCTCGTGAGTGACCTGCACAACGATACCTTTTACGCCAGGATCACCGTAAAGGTGAACAAGCACCGCCTGGAGATAGACGCGCGCCCCTCCGACGCCATCGCCCTGGCAGTGCGCGCCAACGCCCCCATTTTTGTCGAGGAGGACATTCTGGCGCAGGCCGGCATCACGCCAGAGACGGACGTCGGCGAGGGCGCGGACGAAGGTCTGTCGGCCTTCCGCGACTTTGTGAGCACTCTCGACCTGGGCGACCTGCCCGTGCAATAACTACTCAGACTGGTAACCCTTGCAAAAGTTAGAGGATGATTCTCAAGCCGAAAATGACTTTAATAGGCAAAACTCGTATCACCAAGAAGGCTATTCGTAACATTCGCAAGGGTTTGAGATAAAGAGTATGACCACTCCCGACAAGATGGTGCCGCATAACGTCGAGGCCGAGGAAGCGATTCTCGGCTCGCTGCTGATTGATCCAGAAGCGTTGTTCCGCGTCTCCCCCTTCCTAAAGGGAGAGGATTTTTACATCCAGAAGAACAATTGGATCTACGAGGCCATCCTCACGCTGCACGAGCGGCGCGAGCCAATTGACTTTGTGACGCTGTGCGACGAGCTGGAGCGGCGGGAGCAATTAGAAGAGATCGGCGGCGCGGCCTACATCACGCGCCTGATCAACGCCGTGCCCAGCGCCATCCACGTCGAGGCCTACGGCCACATCGCCGAGCACGCCGCCGTCCGCCGGCGTCTGATCAGTGCCGCCAGCCAGATCGCGCAACTGGCCTACCAGGAGGTCGAGGAAATTGACCTGACGGTTGACCTGGCCGAGCAGGCGCTGTTCAACGTCTCACAGCGGCGTATCACGCGCGACCTGGCCCCCATCCAGGAGGTCATCCGCCGCTACTACGACCGCATCGAGTACCTCTACGCCCACCGGGGCGAGCCTCTGGGCGTACCGACAGGCTTTGCTGACATTGACCGGCTGTTGGGCGGGCTGCAACGCTCAGATTTCGTCATCGTCGCCGCCCGGCCATCGGTGGGCAAGACGAGTCTGTGTCTCTCCTTTGCGCGCAACGCTGCCCGCTTCGGCCAACACGTCGCCATCTTTAGCCTGGAGATGTCGGCCGAGCAGATCGTACAGCGTATGGTGGCCGCCGAAACAGGGATTGACGCCCAGCGGCTGCGGATGGGCACTCTGCACGAGCAGGAATGGCCCCTGTTCGTCCAGGCCACGGGCAAGCTGGCTGACCTCCCCATCTTTATTGACGACACCCCATCCATCTCGGCGCTGCAATTGCGCACCAAGGCCCGCCGTCTCCACGCCGAGCACGGGCTCGACCTGGTGCTGGTGGATTATCTGCAGTTAATGACCGGAGACATACGCTCCGAGAACCGGGTGCAGGAGGTCTCCTACATCTCCCGCTCGATCAAGGCGTTGGCGCGGGAACTGGACCTGCCCGTGGTAGCCGCCTCCCAGCTCTCCCGCGCCGTCGAGCAGCGCACAGACAAAAAGCCGGTGCTGGCGGATTTGAGGGACTCAGGGTCCCTGGAGCAGGACGCGGACGTGGTGATGTTCATCTACCGCGACGAGTTGTACCACCCCGACACGGAGAGACAAAACATCGCCGACATCATCGTCTCCAAGCACCGCAACGGTCCCACCGGGACGGTGCAGCTCTTCTTCCGCAAGCGGTTGGCCCAGTTCCTCGACGCCGAGACGCACCAGCAGCCGGTAGAGTTCGGCTAGGAAATCCCAAAGACCTAAAAACCTGTGCCCCTACCCCAGCCCTCCCCCACGTGGGAAGGGAGCACGCCCGGTGGTGGTTAAGTGTTGACTGATGGCTTTACGGAGCGAGTGAGCCATAAGGCATTTGTGGGGGCAATCGCCCGGAAAGTGCCTGTAGGGACAGCGTCTTCCCTAGAAAGTGGGCCTTTCCGCGCCAAAGTGGGGCGTTTCCCCTATCGCATCAATGCTTGTACAATCCATCAGTCAATATGTAACCACTACCCAAGCCTGGTCTCCTGCCCGCGCCTGATCGAACGGTTGAACGCGGGCCTGCACCGCAGACTGACCCTCATCTCCGCCCCGGCCGTTAATACGAAGTGTGAAAAACAAAGGTGCACTTTTTGATTTTCGTGGTATAATGGGCCTACCATGATACCAAGACCTACCCTCTCCCACCAAATCGCAACCGTGCTGGCCCGCAGCCGCGTCGTGGTCCTGATTGGGCCGCGTCAGTGCGGCAAGACCACCATGGCCCGCACTTTTGTGCCGCCCGATTCCCTCAACTATTTCGACCTGGAAGACCCGGTCAGCCTGGCCCGCCTGGACGAACCGATGACGGCGTTGCGCGACCTGCGCGGGCTGGTGGTCATTGACGAGATACAGCGCCGTCCCGACCTGTCTCCCATCCTGCGCGTCCTGGTAGACCGCGACCCCCTGCCGGCCAGATTCCTCATCCTCGGCAGCGCGTCGCCCGGCCTACTGCGTCAATCCTCCGAATCGCTGGCCGGCCGGTTAGAAATCGTGACTATGGCTGGGTTTCGCCTGGTCGAGGTGGGCCTGGACGTGATGACTG
>JAUXFI010000216.1 GCA_030620125.1 Anaerolineae bacterium | reverse complement strand
GGCATAATGACAAATGACAAATGATAAATGACAGCATTGCTCCTACTCCGTGCGTTCCATCAGCGCGCGGATCTCTCGGCGCAACCGTTCAGTTTCCTGGACTATCTCAGACTCATCGGGCCGCCGCCGGTGCTGCATCTTTTTGAAGGCCAGTTCTGTACAGTATTCGTGTAGTCGTCGTGCGCGCTGCCACTCACTCATCCCTCCGGTCCATAGCGCCCGCCACTCTGCCCGGCTGCGCCTCCCTGGGGCGGTCAGCGTGCGGTAGAGTGTGCCCGGCACCTCGCCCACCAACTCGGTTATCAGACACCGGCGCTGCCGCGCCAGCGACCAGCCTGTGACGATCCCGACCAGGATCACCCCCGCTCCTGTTTCGAGCACTGTCACGACGTTCAAGCCCAGCAGATTTCGCGCCAGCAGGCTATGCAGCGCGTGAGTCGCCACCGCCAGCACGAATCCTCCCACAGATAGCACCCAGCGCTGCCTCCGCTTCTGCGTCAGGCGGGCAAGTCCCAGCCCCGCGCCAAAGACCGCCGTATACAGGGCGTGGTTCATACCGTAGGCCAGCCCCTCAGCGAAGACGGAGACACTGAGTCCGTCGAAGCCCCACAGCGCGAAACTGCCGGCGTAACTGATGATATTCCCCGTCATCGCGAAGCCGAAGCCCACCATCGCCCCGTAGATGATGCCATCCAGGACGTTGTCGAACTCGCGCCGGTAGCGCCAGGAGATGAAAAGCACCGCCGCGCCCTTCAAGACTTCTTGCAACAGCGGCGCGATCAGGCCCAGCCGCACTGCTTCCAACGCATGGGAACCGATCAGGTCCGGCGGCAGCCGAAAGAACAGTTCCGCCGCCAGCGCCAGCGCCAGCGACGGGATGGCCCCCCACACAAACGCTGCCGCCAGCAGCCGCTTCGGCTCCTTCTCGTACCGGTCCACCCAGTAGAGCGTGCCGACGTAGACCAGCGCTGGCACCACACTCGCCAGCAACACAATCAGCAACCCCGTTCCCACCTGGTGCGCCGGGAGGACGGTGCCGATCCAGACCAGGTCGGGTGCGTCCCACGTGACCTCGAAGGTCTCCGTCTCCGCAGGCTCCAGCGCCAGGTCGCTCCCCCCGTCGCCTGCGCCCTCCACCAGCAGGCTTGCCACGGGGCCGGGCCCCAGTTCCAGCGTCGCGCGGCCCGACTCGGCGAACGGCACATCGGCGAAGCGCAGCCGGGTCACCTGCGTTGCCGCAGCGTCGGGCCAGGTGGCGACCACGTCCCAGCGGGTGTTGGGGGGAACGCTGATGGAAGCCACGACTCCCGTCCCTGTCAGTGGGTCGCCATGCAGGATGGCCAGGTGGCCCAATTCCTCCACCGGGGACAACTCACCGCCGCGCTCATCCGCCAACTGTACCTGGGCTTCTTCGGCATCTTGGGCAGTCGCTCCGACGACCTCCACTCGCAGCCGGTTAGCGTACCAGGTATCCGTGTCCAGGGGTTGGGCCATCCCCCAGGCATAGGGCTGTTCCCACTGCGCGCCCTTGTCGGCCGGGCCCAGCGGGCCGCCGAAGTCGCTCTGGACGGCCACCTCGCCCCAGCGGCCACGGTAGGGCAGCCACTCCGCCCCCGGCCACGCGCCGGGGTCCGTAGCCAGGTCGGCCCGGTCGGGGATCAGAATCACGTCGGGGATCAGACGGTCGCAGGTGCCCGTGCGGTCCAGAATCTCGACGCGTGTCTTGCCGATGTCCTTTCCATTGGGGTAGATCTCGTCGCCAACGAAGTAGTTGGCGTGCGAGCCCAGGGCGACGTAGGCTACCGGGTGCGTGCCGTCTTCGACTGGCTCAACTGGCGCACTGGCCCAGGGCCGGCGGGTGCCGCCGTGGTGCTGGCTGAGCACCACCCATTCTGGCTCACCCTCAGCGGTGAGCATCACCTGGACCATTTCCCAGTCGCCCTCGTGTTTGTTGAACCAGTCGTTGTAGAAATAGAGGGCCCAGTACTGGATCGTGATGTGGCCTGTGTCCTTTTCCCGCACCACGTGGGCGTAGACCACAGCGGGCGGCCCACCGGCCTCGGGGCTCAGCACTGCCTCATAGTATGCCTGGTGGGCGGAGTAATTGGTGTAGGCTGAACCGCCGTCGTCGCCGTACCAGACGTCGAGGAAGTGGCTCTCGTTGCTTTCGAGGTCGAACAGATCGAAGACGTCCAGGCTGAGCAGAACGTTGACGTCGAACCACAGCCTGCGGCCCTGGCGCAACCGGGCTTGTTCCACGATCACGTCCACCGGCTGGGGGCGGAAGATCTCGGCCGGGTGGAAGTAGAGCACCGGCGCGTAGCGCCGGGCCAACTCGGCGTCACTTTCGGGGGGAGGGGGATCGTCGGCGTTCGGCTGAGTCCTTCGGCTGTCCCTTCGACTGTGCTCAGAACAAGGCTCAGGGCAGGCGCTCACGCCGGAGCCCAGGATTGGGATGGCCCAGGCCAGAAGCACCAGCGCCAACGCGATGGCCACCCGACGATAAATCGTCGGGCTGAAAGGGCGAAGCCCTACGGGCTGATGCTTAGCCCCCGCAGGGGGCTTTGCTCTTTTAGCCCGGACGTTCACGTCCGGGGCTTCTGGCGAAAAACCTACTCTTGTGAGCACCGCTGCATCTCCTCGTTTCACCTCTGAGCGTGAATTGTACGCCAGTTGTCTGTTCGGCGCAAGCGATGACGCGATCCGGGGTTCCGACGCCTCTGCACGGTAAGCCTGGGTTGGTAGGCGAGGCGGGGGCGCGGGGGTTGGGCAGGTAGGAGATTTGCGTCCTACTGCGCTGCACGGTATACTATGATGGAGATCATCCGCATCAGACGATGATTTCAATCATCGGGATCTTGGGACGATCATTTTTCTGGAATAGCCTAATACTACAACG
>JAUXFI010000032.1 GCA_030620125.1 Anaerolineae bacterium | reverse complement strand
GCCCTGCAGGAGGCCAATCCCGACATTCGGCTCATCATGGAAACCTCCGTCGGCCTGGAGCCTAGCAGCACCCGTATGGCGGCCAGCCCGCTCGACCTGCCCGCCGTCTCCGACCTGACCGCCCACGAGTACACCGGCCCGGAGACCAGCGTCCAGTACTACCAGTGGCTGGCAATGCTGGCCGAACTGATCGCCTGGCGACACGTGGACGGGCCCGCCCCCTCCTGGCTGCTCTCCTACGTCGAGGCCGGTCACCCAGACACCGTAGACGTGGCCCGCCTCCACGGCGCGCTGGTGACGCTGGTAGGCTTCAACTACTACACCTCCGGCGGCGAGGGAATGGATACGCTAGTAGATGCAAACTTCCGTCGCCAACTCTTCGCCTGGATCGGAGTCAACGAGGGCCACCTCTACGACCCGCACCTGCGCCCCTACGCCAACGTCGCCGTCGTCTATTCCCAGCAGACACTCGACTACCGCAGCCGGGCCAGTTGGGAGCACTACTACTCCGACGGCTTCTTCGGCCTGCTGATGATCCTTCTGGAGAGCCACGTCCCCTTCCAGGTCATCTCCGAGCGGGAACTGAGCCACCTGAGCGAGTTCGACGTGACCATCCTGCCCGCCTTCGAGGCCATGAGCACATCGCAGGCTGATACCGTCCGCGCCTACGTCCAGGCTGGCGGGCGACTCATCGCCACCGGCGAGACTTCCCGTTACACCGAGCAGGGATTGTCGCGGGGCGATTTCCTCCTGGCCGACGTCTTCGGCGTCGGCTACGGGGAAGCCCAGGAGGGGGAGGTATACGTGAACGACTACGGCGCGGGCCGCTCCGTCTTCACCCTCACCCCGCACGAGCAGTGGTACTTCTGGGCCGCCGAGCCCTGGTCGGGTGGCGTGCCCGATCCGGCGGCAGCCGAGGCGGAGCGGCGGGCTTTCCTCGACGATGTCTGGGCGCAGGCAGAAGTGTCGCCAGTGCTGGAGACCAACGCGCCTCGCAGCCTGATCGCGCTGCCGCTGCACGGGGTGGGTGGAATGGACGTGCGGCTGGTGAACCTCACCGGCGTGGACACGGGAGACACGGCGCCACAGCCGCAGGTCGGCGTCGCCCTCACGCTCACCCTACCCTCCGACGCGCCGGTGGAGGCGGTGTCGCGCCTGGAGTACCTGGGGGGTTGGACAGCACAGCCCTACACCCAGCCCAGCCCGCTCCACGTCCGCGCCACCGGCGACGTCTACACCGCCACGCTGCTGCACGTGGAGACGCGGACGCTGACCGTGTACCTGCCGGTGGTGGTGCGCGCAGGATGACCGCCTACCCCCGCCCCACCCGCATCTTCCCCGGCTACGTCCTCGACCTGGACGGCACCGTCTACCTGGGCGAGACGCTCCTGCCCGGTGCCAAACGCACAGTTGAGGCGCTGCGCGCGGCCGGCTCCCGCGTCGTCTTCCTCAGCAACAATCCCCTGCAGACCCGCGCCAACTATGCCGCCAAACTTACCCGCCTGGGTGTCCCCACCGCGCCCGACAAAGTCATCAACTCCTCCTGGGTGCTGGCTCGTTGGCTGCAGGACGAGGCCCCCGGCGCGGCCCTCTTCGTCATTGGCGAACAGCCGCTGCTGACGGAACTGCGCGCGGCCGGCTTCCGCCTGACCGAACAACCCGCCGAGGTCGAGTTCGTCGTCGCCTCCTTCGACCGCACCTTCGACTACCGCAAACTCCAGATCGGTTTCGATGCCATCCGCGCCGGGGCACGCTTCATCGCCACCAACGGTGACCGCTACTGTCCCACCCCCGAAGGCGGCCTCCCAGATGCGGCAGCGGTCATCGGCGCCATCGAGGGCTGCACCGGCAAACAGGTCGAGGTCATCGTCGGCAAACCCTCGCCCATCACCGCCCGCGCTATCCTGGACCGCTTGCAGCTTCCGACCTGTGAGTGTATCATCGTCGGCGACCGGCTGGAGACGGACGTGCGCATGGGCCAGGAGGCAGGGATGGCGACCGCTGTCGTCCTCACCGGCGTCACCACGCCCGAACTGCTGGCCGCTTCCGAAATCCAACCCGACTATGTGCTTTGCAGCCTCGACGAACTGCTGCCACCTTGATACTCCACACGCCGGGCCACACCCCCGGCTCCAGTTGCCTCATCGTCGAAGGGCGCATCGCCTTCGCGGGCGACATCGTGTCGTCTCTGGGTGAACCTCATGTGCATCTCTCCTTCGCCGACGATTGGGCGCAGATGCCGCGCAGCCTGGCCCGTTTACAGGCGCTGCAGCCCGAACTGGTCTACCCCGGACACGGCCCGCGCCCACTGAGCGGCGCAGAGTTGCAACTCTTGGCTCAGGAGGACATTTTCCCATGACGAAACACCTCATCATCAACGCCGATGACCTCGGCTACCCGGAGGGCACTGTCTCTGCCATCATCACTCTATATGAGGCCGGCGTCGTCACCAGCACGACCGCCATGGTCAACCAACCTCACTGGCCGGAGGCCGCCACCTATCTGCGCGACCACCCCGGCCTGGGCGCGGGCGTGCACCTGGTGATGAACAATGGCCACCCAATCCTCCCGCCGGAGCAGGTGCCCTCATTGGTTGATGCTGAAGGACGTTTCCGCGATGGCACGCCGTTGCTCCTGCGCTACGGTCGCCTCCGTACCACCGAACTCAAGGCCGAGTGGCACGCCCAGATCGAAAAATTCATCGCCGATGCGGGTCGCCAGCCTGACCACCTGGACTTGCACTGCTCCTATCCCTACGTCTTCCCCGCCTGGTTCCGCGTCAGCCTGGAATTGGCGCAGGAGTACGGGCATCTCCCGGTGCGTATGCCCTTCGACGACGCGCTGGACGACAAAGCGCCGGAGCTGGCTGCCGGCAGCGGCTTCCCTACCTGGTACGTCCGCTGGCAGGGCCGGCGCTACCAACGATTGGTGGAGCGGTATGGCCTAAAGCGCCCCAACTATTTCGAGATGTCCTTCTCACAAGACGGGCATCGCACGGCGGAGCATCTGCTGGACCTGCTGAACGCCCTCCCCGAAGGTATCACCGAACTGCTGGCTCACCCCGGCACCGAGGGCTGGCGCAAGGGGGACTACCGCGCCCTGCTCGACCCGCGCGTGCGGCAACGCATTGGGGAATTGGGCATCGAGCTCATCGCCTACGGCGACCTCAATCAGTGACGGCTTCAGGCCCCGATGCGAACTCCAAGCAAATCTGGCTCTGCGCGGATTCGTGGGGTGCTCCAAGCGGGCGTGCCGCCCGCGTCCCACTTATGGTGATAGGCCGCGTCTTGGCAGGCTCACGCCTGCACTCCAACGCTTACGTGATAACAAGCCAGCCAAGGTCTCGGCTCCCACAGACGGGGATGGCACATCCCCTTCGAGCATATTTACCCCGCGTTTACACGTAGACCCGCAGATCTCCCGCTCTTGCACTTGACAACCTCACCACGCGGAGTATAATTAAGCCGATAAAACTTGTAGACTTTATAGACTAAAGGAGATGCAGTGAAACTCTCCAAACGAGGCGAGTACGGCTTGCGAGCCTTGCAGTACCTGGCTGCGCACTACGGCGACGGGCCGGTGCGGAACAAAGACCTGGCCGGGCAGAACAACATCCCGCCCAGGTTCCTGGAGCAGATCATGCTCACACTCAAGCACGGCCAAATCGTGCGCAGTAAAAAGGGCCCCAAAGGGGGATATTACCTGGCCCGTCCCCCGCAACAGATCAACCTGGCGGAAGTCGTGCGGTTGCTGGATGGGCCGCTGGCCCCCATCAGTTGCGTGAGCGAGACGGCCTACGAGCCTTGCGGTTGCCCCGATATGGAAGCCTGCGGCTTGCGTCGGGTGATGAGAGAGGTACGCGATACTGTGGCCGGGATCATGGAAAGCACCACCCTGGCCGATCTGGTCGCCGGGTGAGTGCGTTTCCGATTTCCTATATATTTTTGACTTATTTCCGATAATATCACTAGATATTGTGTATAACTCTTCGGAAGGAGAAACGATATGCCTATCCAAATCCACTGGCCTCTCGTCCTGCTCGCGCTGGGCTGCGAATACGTTGACTCGACGCTGGGCATGGGGTACGGCACCACCCTCACTCCCATCCTGCTCCTGGTGGGGTACGAACCGACACAGATCGTGCCCGCGGTGCTGCTCTCGGAATTCCTGACCGGCATCCTGGCGGGGATATTCCACCACGGGTTCGGCAACGTCAACTTTAAACCAGGATCACGCCCGTTCAAGGTCGCCCTGGCCTTGGCAGCGTGCAGTATCGTCGGCACACTGGCCGCCGTCTTTATCGCCGTGAACGTGCCCAGTTGGGTGCTCAAGGCTTACATTGGCGTGCTCGTGCTGGCTATGGGCACTGGCATCCTGGTGACCATGGGCAGGACTTTTGCCTTCTCGTGGAAAAAGATAATTGGGCTGGGGCTCGTGGCTGCATTCAACAAGGGACTCAGCGGAGGCGGTTACGGCCCACTCGTCACCGGCGGCCAGATACTGGCAGGGGTGGATGGCAAGGGGGCCATCGGCATCACGTCGCTGGCAGAGGGGCTGGTATGTCTCGTCGGCGTGCTCGCTTACACGCTGACAGGGAACGGCGCGGTGGACTGGGGACTGTCCCCCTCGCTCATTCTAGGAGCTGTGCTATCGGTGCCTTTCGCCGCTTTCACAGTCAAAAAGATGCCCGTGCAAAAGCTGCGTTGGGCGGTTGGGATCGCCATCACCGTGTTAGGTATCTTTACTCTGGGCAAACTCGTGTTGTAGGCCGTAGGGTCGCGCCAGGAGCTACTGCGCCCTGTCAAGTCATGGCGCTCGCAGCGCAGGGCGATTGCCGGAAATTGACACCTGTGCTGTTCTCGTGTAAGATAAATTGGGGCGACGTCTGTCCAATATCCAATAACCAATATCCAGTACTCGGCGCGTTTGCGTTGTCAGATTGTACCAGGAGGAAGTGTGATGCCTGCAATCGTAGTGGTAGGTGCTCAGTGGGGAGATGAGGGAAAAGGGCGCGTGGTGGACTGGCTGGCGCGTGAGGCCCAGCTCGTCGCCCGTTTCAACGGCGGCGACAACGCCGGCCACACCGTCGTCGCCCAGGGACACACGCTCAAATTGCACCTGGTGCCTTCGGGTATTCTCCATCCGGGCCTGGTCTCTCTCATCGGCGCGGGCGTGGTGGTCAACCCGGCGCAACTGGTGGCGGAGATGGACGAATTGACAGCGCTCGGTGTGGATGTGGGGCCGTCGCGGCTAAAGTTGAGCGCGGCCGCTCATATCATCTTGCCCACCCACCATGCCCTCGACGGGGCGCGGGATGCGGCTCGTGGCCGAGGGGCCATCGGCACGACGAGGCGGGGTATCGGGCCTGCCTACGCCGACAAGGCGGCCCGCGTCAATCCGCGCGCCGGCGACATGGACAACCCCGAACAGTTTGCCGAGCGTGTGGCCGAAACCGTTCAGTCTCACAACCGCCGCTTGCAGGAGCTGTACGATGCGGAACCGCTCCCACCGGAGCAGGTCGCAGCCGAGTATTGCGCCTATGCCCAGCGACTAGCACCTCACCTCACCGACGGGTCGGCCCTGGTGGGAGAGGCACTGGCGGCCGGCCAGACTGTGCTGTGTGAGGCAGCCCAGGGTTTGCTGCTGGACCTGGACCACGGCACCTATCCCTACGTCACCAGTTCCTCGACTGTGGCCGGCAGCGCTCTGACGGGGCTTGGGTTCGGACCCCGGCACGTCTCCCGCGTCATCGGCGTCGCCAAAGCGTACACCACCCGGGTGGGCGCAGGCCCGTTCCCGACCGAACTGCTGGACGAGGTCGGCGACCGGATACGGGAGGTCGGCGGCGAGTACGGGACGACGACGGGGCGGCCGCGGAGATGCGGTTGGCTCGACCTGGTCATACTGCGCTACGCCGCTCGGGTCAACGGGCTGGATGAATTTGCGCTGACCAAGCTGGACGTGTTGAGCGGGCTAGAGCGGCTCAAGGTGGCGGTGGCTTACGAGCGGGGCGGGGAACGCACCGAGGTTTTCCCGGCCGAGTTTGGCGTGCAAGCGCTGGCCCAGTGGCAACCGGTCTACGAGGAGCTGCCGGGCTGGGCGGAGGACATCAGCGGGGTACGCCGCCGCGAGAACCTGCCCGCCGCCGCGCGTGAGTACGTGGCGCGGATCGAGGAGTGGGCGGGCGTGCCGGTCACGCTCATCGGCGTGGGACCCGAGCGTGAGCAGGCGATTGTATAGTCCTTTTCGCCTCGGTCGGAGACCTTCGGCGAACGAGGCGCAGCTTCTCAGGGCTCCGCTGCGAATGGGGGCGGAGGAGAGTAGGCCGGAGGTGCGGCGGGATAGGCCGCAGGTGCAGAGCGTGCCTGTATCCACTGCGCCGCCAGGCGCGTGTTCTCCTCGATGGCGAGCAGCAGGTAGATGAATTCGCCGACGGCGTACAGGAGCAAAAAGTAGATGATAGTAAAGATCAACGAGACGCCGAACGCGACGATGCCTCCCGCCAGGCCAAAGACCCACGAAACCCAGGGCATCTCGCCATACTGCTGGCCGAACTGACTCAGCACGCCACCTCCAAAGATACTCGCCAGCAACATGCCGACGGAAGAGAGGACGCCGATGATGAGCGTGATCCAGGCCAGTACCTTCCATACGGTGCCGATGAAACGCAGAGCTTTGAACTTTTTTTCCATGAATTGCCTCCTAAGACGTGATGGTGGGATTCTATCACAAGTTGGCTATTGGGCCAACTCGCCACCGGCGGCAGCCCACACGATCCCGGCCACACGCTGGGCGGCGTCGGGCTGGGCCAATGACCGGGCGCGGGCGGCCATCTGGGCCAGCCGTGGGTTGCCGGGGGACAGCAGTTCTCGCACTGCTGCCGCCGCCCGTCTGGGCGTCGGCGCCCAGACCCCGGCGACGGCCTGCACGACATAGTCCACATTGGGCCGTTCCTGGCCCGGCAGCGCACCACTCAGCACAATGGGCAGCCCCATCACCAGCGCCTCGCTGATGGTGCTGGGGCCAGCCTTGGTCACCAACAGATCCGCCGCCCGCATCCACTCGTGCATGTTGTGTACAAAGCCCTCCACCCGCACTGGCAGCGGCCACGTCTCAGCGGTCAGTCTGGTTCGCAGCCGTTTGTTGTTCCCTGCGACTACCACCACTTGAGCCTGCACGCCGCTATCGGCTATTGCCCGGCATAGGCAATGCAACGGTCCCATGCCCTCTGTCCCGCTCATCAGGAGCACCACCGGCAAGTCAGACTCCAACCCCAGCCGCTGCCGCACGGCAAGGGGGTCTTCCTGTGCAGCCGCGACAAAGCGCGGGTTCACCGGCAGGCCGGTTATCAGCACACGCTCCGCGGGCATCCCACAGACCAGGGCTCGCCGGCGGGCCGCCTCGGTCGGCACGAGACAACAAGATACCGCTGGCGCGAACCAGAAAGCATGCGCGGGGATCAGATCGGTCACCAGCGTGACCACAGGCGTCTTGTTCTCGGCCTCGGTCAGGGTTCGCAATATCGGATAGTTGAAGAGGGGGTGGCAGCAGACAATGACGTCGGCTTGATGGTCACGGAGGAGGCGCAGCAGGCCCGCACGCACCAATGGCCAGCAGCAGCGTGTAAGCAACTCAACCCGCCGTGGCCCATCAGACAGGCGATAGCCAGCAGCCCAGGGCCATCCTCTCAGCCGAACCATGTAGGGGTAAATACTGATCAGGCGGTTGAGGGGCCAGGGCGCATAATCGGCTAGAGCATCCACCAGTTCGATCTGGGCCTGCTCGCCATAGAGGCCCTCCAGTGCCTGGGCCACTGCATAAGCCGCGCTGCGATGCCCGCCGCCTGTGTCGGAGAATAGGAAGAGCAGCCGTCTAGTGCGTTGGGTCACCGTCTTCTGCGCTCAGTATCGCTTTTACCCGCTTCTCGAACTTGCTGCGCGGAAGCATCACGCGCCGGCCGCAGGTCAGGCAGCGCAATCGGATGTCGGCTCCGATGCGGGTTACCTCCCACTCGTAGCTCCCACAGGGATGGGGCTTGCGCATGCGCACCCTATCGCCGACGTGTATCTCAAGCGGCGCTTGTCTGCTCACAGTTCTACCACGCGTGGCTCGACGCGGCAGTGCTCGGCCTGGGCGATGGCGAGCACGTCGTCCACCGCTTGCTTCAGTTCACCGTCGCGGTTGACGACGACGTAGTCGAACTCGGACAGCCGCTCTATCTCGTCGTGGGCGGCGGTGATACGTTTCTGGAGTTGCTCGGGCGAATCGCCTCCCCGCGCGCGCAGCCGCTGCTCCAGCTCTTGCTCCGAGGAAGCGGTCAGGAAGATCAATACGGCCTCCGGTGCCAGGCGGCGGACGGTAGCCGCGCCCTGGACATCTACTCGCATGATGACGTCCTTGCCGGCAGCCAGCGCCTCACGCACCTGCTGCTTGGGGATGCCCTTGTGCTGGCCGTAGACCACGGCGTGCTCCAGGAGCTCGTCCTCCTCAATCATCCTGTTGAATTTCTCGGTGGTGACGAAAAAATAATCCACGCCGTGGACCTCGCCCGGTCGTGGGGCGCGGTCGGCTGCGGTGACGACGAAGTGGAATGGACATCCACGCTCCTTTATGCGCCAGAGCAAGGCATCTTTTCCCACCCCCGCCGGGCCAGAGATGACGATGAGTAAGGGTTGGGTCTCAAAGTTGTACAGGTTGCGTTCCACAGGTTACTCCCACTTGCGAGGTGATGGAAAATTGGTATACTAGTGGCTGATAGATTGGGAAATTAGGAAATTGGGGTCAATCCACCAGTTTCCCAATTCCCCAATTCCCTAATTCCCTATACTTGGAGGGTTACGTGCCGATCTACGAATATCGTTGTCACAATTGCAAACGCCGTGTCTCTATCTTTTGGCGCACCTTCTCCGATGCAGAGGAGGGGTCGCCGGTCTGCCCCCGTTGTGGCGGGACCGATCTCGCCCGCCTGGTGTCTCGTGTCCGCGTCGTCCGATCAGAAGAAAGCCGTATGGATGACCTGGCCGATCCCAGCAGTTTTCCCGATTTCGACGAAAACGACCCCCGCAGCCTGGGGCGCTGGATGCGCAAAATGGGCGCCGAGACGGGGGAGGACCTGGGACCAGAGTTCGACGAGGTGGTGGGACGGCTGGAAGCAGGCGAGGACCCGGAAGAGATCGAAAAAACGATGCCGGAACTGATGGGCGAAGGCGGCGAAGACTTTGGCGGCGGAATGGGCTTTTGAAACGTGATGCATGAAACGTGAGGGTCATTTGAGGCCCAATCACGCATCACGAGTCACGTTTCACTCGATCCAGCCTTGCTTGCACCAGCGCCCTGACTTTGGCTTGCACCTCCTCTACCGGACGGGCGGCGTCTACCACCACCCATCGCCCTGGCTCCAGGCTGACCAGTTCCAGATAGCCAGCCCGCACCCGCTGGTGGAACTCGAGCCGCTCTGCGTCCAACCGGTTCCACTCGTCTCCGCCCAACAAGCGGCGCTGCAAACCTTCCTGAGCCATGATATCCAGGCAGAGCGTCAGGTCGGGCGTGAGACCACCGGTGGCAAAGGCGGTGATCGTCTGCAACGTCTCCAGGTCGAGTCCCCGGCCGTATCCCTGGTAGGCTAACGTGCTGTCGGCGTAACGATCGCTGATGACGATATTGCCGGCTGCCAGTTCCGGCCGGATGCGTTGGGCCACGTGCTGGGCGCGAGAGGCGGAGTAGAGCAGTATCTCGGTCCGGGCGTCCATGGCGGTGTTGTGCGGATCGTGGAGGACGGCGCGAATCTGGTCGCCGATGTCGGTGCCCCCCGGCTCGCGGGACAGCACCACGTCGTAGCCTTGCTCGCGCAACCACTCCGCCAGCAGGTGCGCCTGGGTAGTCTTGCCGCTACCGTCGGGGCCTTCAAGGGTGATAAACACAGTGGTTACTCCTCCCGGTAAATCCGCACCCGGCGGCGAGACTCTTTGCCCTGTGACTCAGACATGAGGTTCGCGGCGCGGGCCAGTTCGTGCTGCTGGCGACGGATGTAGGCGTTCTGGGGGGAGAGTTCTACCTCTGGCACACCACCTTGCACCTGCTGGATGGCCTCCTCCGCCTCGCGGAGTGCCTGGTGCAATGGATCAGACGATCCGGACTCCAGATCGAAAAGATCGCTCAGGCAGGCCTCCATCTGGGCGATGGTATTGGCCCTCAGGACATAGACGGGCAGCCGCCGCCGTTCTGCGTCCGAGATCAAACGGGGGCGCTTGCGGTAATTGACCTTGGTGGTAATCAGCACCTCGGCCTGTCCCAGGTCCTTCACCAGGTAGACCGGCACGCGCATGCGGCGGGCGGCCCGCTCCAGCCGGTTGCGGGCGACGCCGTAGGGAAAGACCCGCAACGGCTCCTGTGCTTCCGGCACTATGGGCGCATGGCCAGGAGTAGAAACGACAGGCCGTCCACTCTCCCGCTCTTCCAGGGAGGATGGAGTGGCCTGCTCCTTGTGAATCTCCCCGTCGGCGTCCCGGTAGCGTAGTTCCGCCTGCGGCGGCCGTCCGCGAAGTAGCCCGTCCACCGACTCCGCCACGCTGTGGTGGATGAGCAGCCGCTGCCGGTCTTGAATCTCGATCAGCACGTCAAAGGTGGGCGGTGCGCGCCGCTCCAGGATCGTCTTCTGAGTCCTCCGTCGCCGGGCTTCCTCGTCGGAGAGGGTCACGCTCTCGACGCCACCCACCAGGTCAGACAGGATGGGGTTGAGCAGGAGATTGTCCAGCGCGTTGCCGTGGGCGGTGGCGATCAACTGCACACCTCGCTCGGCGATCGTTCGCGCCGCCTCTGCCTCCAGTTGCCGCCCGATCTCGTCAATGACGATGACCTCGGGGTTGTGGTTCTCCACCGCCTCGATCATCACCTCGTGCTGGAGGGAGGGCATCTCCACCTGCATGCGGCGGGCGCGGCCGACGGCAGGGTGCGGGATGTCCCCATCGCCGCCAATCTCGTTGGAGGTGTCTACGACGACGACCCGCTTCTTCTCCGCCAGCACCCGGGCTGCCTCGCGCAGCATCGTCGTTTTTCCCACGCCGGGCCGCCCCAGCAAGAGCGCACTCTTGCCGCTCTCGATGATGTCCTGGATGATGGCGATGGTGCCGTAGACGGCGCGGCCCACCCGGCAGGTGAGACCGACGACGTCGCCCTTACGGTTGCGGATGGCAGCGATGCGGTGAAGGGTGCGGGCGATGCCAGCCCGGTTGTCGGTGTCAAACTCCCCCACCCGGCCCACCACGTACTGGATCTCCTCTTGGGTGACCTCCGGCTCCCGCAACACCGCTTCCCCATCGGTGTAGCGGGCCGTGGGCACGCGGCCCAGGTCCAGAATCACTTCCAGTAATTGATCCCGCCGGCCGATCCGCTGCAAAGCTGCCCTGACGTCCTCCGGCAAGACGGATAGCATGACGTCAAGGTCATCGGTGATGTGGTTGTGATAGCTCATTCGCCTAGTGCAAACTCCTGACCCAGAAAGTACTGATGGAAGCAGTCATCGCCCGTCAACTCGGGATGGAAGGCAGTCACCAGCTCACTCCTCCATCTACTCACCTTCCACAATCTACTCAAAAGGGTGGGCCATTGCAGGCCCACCCTATTGTACCGCTGTTTGGAGAAAGCGTCAACGCTTCCGCCGTCGCTTGCTGTAGAACAAATCAAGGTACTCCTCGTTGGTCAGTCCTGCATCTCGTATGAGACCCTTCAGCAGGCCCACTTTGACCGTCTGACCTCTGTGGCAAGGAATGGACAACTGGTAGTCGCAGCCTTCCTTGTCTAGGATGTAGTGACTGCCCGTGACTCGGGCCACAGCCCAGCCATCTCGCTGGAAAGCCCGCACGTGTTCTTCAGCCCGGGCACGTGGCAACCTAGCCATAGGCAACCTGGACAGGGAGATGGAGCGGCATCGTGGGCGGCTCTGCACTAACCTTAACCCGCATCTCGGCTATAGCCTTCTCGACGCGGACTGCCAGACAGCCGACAATCGCATCCGTGATGTTGGTCAGGGCCTCGTCCACCGTCTCTCCCTGCGACCAGCAACCCTTTAGAGTTGGGCAGTGGACGATGTACCCGCCATCCTCCTCGTCCGGCTCAATGATCACGATGAACCCGAGTCCATGGGCTTTAACCGTTTCGCGATTCATTTTATCACCTCTCAAACTTGATCTGTCGAACGAGGGAGCACTGCAGAGTTGTCTTTATTGTACCGCCATTCGGGTAAAGCGTCAACGTTTGAGCCACTCAATGACCTGCTCCGCCATCTTGCCCCGATTCCTCACTGTGACTTCCCACACCTCGACCAGCGGCAGCGTCTTGAGACTGTCTACCCAGGGGTTGGGCTTGGTCATCACCGTCGCCACCACCGTGTACGGCCCGCCCACCGCCTGCAGGACGGCTTCCTTGAACGGCCCGCAGAAGAGCTCCATCTTGCCGATTTCGTCCACTATCACGACCTGCTGCTTCTGCATGACCCGCCGGAGGGCTGCCACGCCCACCTGCTCAATGGCCCCCACGTCCACCCCGTAGCGGCTCACCCGGGGCCGGCCCCTGCCGCGCAGATTGACGTGAGCCATCACCGTCTCCTGCCCGTCCAGCGTCACCAAGCGAAAGCCCTTGCGCCCGCCAGGGCCGCGGATCTCCTCGGTGTAGAAACCGCCGGCCCGCTCGCCCAGCAGTTCCGCCACCGCTTTGATCACCGTCGTCTTGCCGATGCCCGGCCGGCCAGTCAGTAACAGAGTGCGTCCCATCATCACTTTCTGCCTCCTGTGCATCATTGTAACATAGACCAGGCCATTTCCCAAGCCCCCAAGGTAACTACCCAGCTACCCTTACGAAGGTTGCGAATGGCCTTGTCGCCGGGGCAACTTTCGGTAGGCAAAGACGCTTTTGG
>JAUXFI010000200.1 GCA_030620125.1 Anaerolineae bacterium | reverse complement strand
TCTCCCGGTTAGCCATATCCCGTCGCTGGTGGCGGGCCATTGCGATGTTCATCGTCCTCGCGTGCGTGCTTCTATCGCTGTACTTTGTCACTCAGTATGCCCACTTTGAGTATCCCGCAAAGATAGGCCCGCTCAGTCGCCTGGGCGCACTCATCGGCAAGGTCGTCCCGCCAGCCGTCATCTGGGCGCCCACAGCCAACAGCGTGGCGACATTTCTGGAAGGCGGGCTTTTTCTTGCAGTCGCGCTGGTGTTGACGGAGAAACGCTGGGCCTGGCGCATCGGCGGGGGTGTCGGGACGTGCTTGATCGCGCTGGCGTTGCTGATGAGCGCGTCGCGCGGGGCGTGGCTGGCTGTCGTGGTCGCATCGGCGCTGTGGGTGGCTCTCTACTGGCGGCCGGCGCGTATAGGTCTCATAACGGGCGCAGTCCTGGCACTGGGATTGGTGATCTATGTGATCGCGCGGCACGACATCACGGCGCTGGGCGATATTCCAGTCGTCAATCGGATCCTGGCCCCTCTATTCATCCGCCTAGACCGGCTTGAGGTGTACCGCAACAGCGTTTACCTGATCCAGGACTTGGCCCTGACCGGCATCGGATTGGGCGGACAGTTCGCGATGCTACTCTCCAAATATGCGCTGCTCATACAGGTGCCGTTCCTCACCTATTCTCACAATCTCTACCTGGAGGTGTGGCTCGAACAGGGGTTGCTTGGTATCGCTGCGTGGCTGTGGTTGATGGCGGCGCTCTACCAGTCTGCCCGAACCCACGCAAAACCCAGGACAGACTTGCTGTACCAGTCTACCTGGATTGGTCTCACGGCCATCTTTGTGCATGGCATCAGCGACGCCTGTCAGTACGCGGCTCTATGGTGCTGGTTCCCGTTCTTTGGACTGCTGGGATTGAACGCGGCCATTCTCTTGCGCCGGGCTTCCGCAGTACCCCGGTGGCGACGCTGGGCGCTCCCCGCTGGCGTGGCAGGCGTCTTCCTCGTCGTAGTTTTGGTCGGCCTTCACCCCCTGCCGGCCACGTGGCACGCCAACCTGGGCTGTGTGTTGCAGGCCCGCGCAGACCTGCTCACGTCTCTGGACGATGGCCAAAGGGCCACCCTACGCCAACAGGCAGCGGACCGCTACCGGCGCGTTATCCAGGTCGCCCCCGACGACCGCACTGCCCAACAACGGTTGGGGCTGATTCTGATGGACGCAGGGCAGTTCCACGATGCGGTCGAGCACCTGGAGATGGCGTGGCGAGCGGACCCCGACAACACCACCACGCACAAGGCGTTGGGGCTGGCTTACGTGTGGGTGGGCGAGTTGGAGAAGGCAAAACCCCTGCTCCAGAATGTCCCAGGCATTGTCGAGGAACTCAACGTTTGGGGATGGTGGCGGGGCACGCAGCAGGAGATGGAACAGGCGATCAACGCTTATCGCATGTCGCTGCTGCTGAAGCCGGACCAGCCACAGGTGCAAGAGGTGCTCAATCAGCTTGAGGCCGGGCCAGGCCCTTGACGCCGCTCTAGCCGGTTATGAAGGGCATGACTTTCTCAGTGGCAAGTGCCTCGGAGAGAGGAGTCCCGGCCCGCAGCGGCAGCACCACGTGGAACGCGCTCCCTGGACAGCGCTCCTCGTCGTATCCCTCGCTCACGACCCATATACGCCCGTTGTGGGCCTCGACCACCCCACGCGCGATGGAGAGTCCTAGCCCAGGGCCGCCTCCCTTGAACTTGAATATGCCCGACGAGTGATGATCCGGGCTGCACGCGCGGAAGAACTTGTCAAAGACTAGTTCGTGATCCAGCGGGTCAATCCCCATGCCCGTGTCGGCCACGACCACCTTGAAACATGCATTGTTCGTCTGCCGTGCCCGGATGGAGATGGTTCCGCCATCGGGTGTGTACTTGATAGCGTTGGAGATCAAGTTATCAAAGACCTGGGACAGCCGCTGCAGGTCGGCCACGATGGGTGGGATGTCGTCCACCCCCTCCACGACAAGATGGAGTTGGCGCAATTGTATCGGCTCCATCCACGGCTCCAGTGCTATCCGCATCACGCTCTTTAGCGTTGTCGTCACCAGCAGCAGGGCGAGCGCGTCCACCTCGATTTGTGACATGTCGAGCATAGCCTTGACAATGGCCTCCAGCCGATCCGCCGCCCGGCTGATGCTGCAGGTGATCTCGTCAACCTGCTCCATAGAGATAGACCGCGCGGCGCTCAGTTCCGCCAGCACGTCGGAATAGCCCTTGACCTGTGTCAGCGGCGTGCGCAATTCGTGTGAGGCGATGGTCAAAAAGTCCGTCTTGGCCTGGTCCAACCGCTCCATCCGTTCCTTTGCTCTGCGCAGGTCCTCGTTCAGTTGGATGATATCGAGATTGAGCTCGCGCATGTCCTCGAACATACGCGCATTCTGTAGAGCGACGGCGGTCTGCTGGGCCATTGTGGTCAGAAATGCCTGCTCTCGCTGCCCAAAGGGTTCACCGCTGCGCGGCGGTCCCACTGCCAGTATCCCGAGGAAGAGCGACTGAACCAGAATGGGCACGTGGATTTCCATGCCCATCTCCTGCAACCACTTTTGCTCCCGTGGGGGCAGGTCTTGGAACGCCGGATCGTGCTCCAGATCGTGCTGGAAGAGCGGCTGCTGTTCTTCTCTCAAGTGCTTGACGACGGGGCTTTGGAAGTCGAAAGTGATCTCTTCGTGGGGGATGTTGCCCATTCCCTGCATCGGCTGCAGCCGGAATTGGCGACCTACCTCAGTCACCAGGATCAACGTGCCGCGTCGCACCTCCAACACTTCGCTCAGCGTCCCCACGGCGACGGTCGCCAGTTGCTCCAGGTCAATGATGTTGCCGATGGCTAGGGTGTACTCGTGCAATGTCTGAGCCAGATCGTATCCGTTGCGTGGTATCAATCGGTCCGCCATCCGTACAACGAGGCTCTGGAGTGGTTGGTAGGCGATGGCCAGGACTATTGCGATGGTGATCGCCAGACCGATGGCGGAGGGCGGCAGTGGCTGGATGCGGAGCGTAGGCGCAAGCGCCAGCAGGCCCAGCAGAAGCAGCAGGGCCGTCAGTACAGCCAGCACGACGAAACTGAGGACCTGGCGCAATGCCGCTCGCACGTTGGGCAAACGGAACCGCGTGACCGCGATCGCGATGGCGGTCAGTCCCACCAGATCTAGCAGCAGGCCAACTGATCTTGTGTACCCTGTGGCGAACAGTACCAGCGCCTGCCCCACCAGGAGCGACGCACCTGCCCCCATCCAGTACAGGAGCCGGTTGCGACGAAAGGCCCACTGTGTACGCGCGTATTGTCGTACCCAGACCACCGACAGGACGACCCAAAGGGTTCCCCATCCGAAGATGGCCATAGTTTCGCTGGCCCAGGGGACGTTCCCTGTATGGCGAGAGTACTGCCCAACGGCAAGTGCCAGCACGGTCCATAGAGAGCCTGCTATGCCCCACAACCCGCCGCCATCTTGCCCGACGAAGGCACACTCGAGTACTATTACCAGCCCCGCGACGGCCGGCGCCAGCCCGCTAACGACGAGAGCGGCGGATGCTGCGATCTCTGGGGCTGGTTCTGCGAGTGCAGTCAGCGCACCGCTCAGTCCCCACACCGCCACCAGGCCGCTGTAGAGCGCGGTGAGAAGCCGGGCGCGCCTTTCGCCGGGCCGGCGACGGAGCAATGCGGCCGGCAGCAGCAGATGGGCCAGCGCCACGACAAGCCAGGTTACGAGAAGCGGTATCCACGAGGCCATGATTGTGTTTGAGTCGTATCCGTCCAGGGGGTAGATCAGAAACCGGGTTTTTGGGGCTTCACAAGCGAAGCCGCCGAATAGAATTCGCCGTCTAAAGCTGAAAAGGCCCCTCAGGGCCTATGGCCTGATTTAGCGCCTGAG
>JAUXFI010000091.1 GCA_030620125.1 Anaerolineae bacterium | reverse complement strand
GTCTCTCAGCACATCATCGAGGCGTTGTTGCACCATGTTGACGTCCGCCCCCAGCCGTTCCAGAATCTGCGGAATGACACCCTCCGGCTGTTCCAGCAGCGCCACCAGGATATGCTCAACGTCAACCTGCGTATGCCCGTAGCGCGACATGACCTCGACTGCCCGTTGGGCAGCATCCTGCGCGCGCTCGGTGAAACGATCCAGTCTCATCATTGCTCAACAATCCCCCCGATCCGTTACTGTCCTGCATCTGCGCCCTAATACCTCAACAGCGCCCCCACGCCGAACTCTGCGATCTTGGGGTGCTCGTCCACCACCTCCACCTTGCCGCCGTCTTCGATCACCTTCCTCACCAGCGCCTCGGCCGCATCGGGGATTTCTGCGACCTCACTGCCACAGAAGGGGCAGGCCTGCAAAGCTTGGTCGGTGATATAAGCACAATTGCAGCACTGATAACCCGGCTGGTGGTAGTCGCGGGCGACCACCAGCGTCTGGATACGGCCCTCGTGGGCCGCGCCGAGCGTATCGGCCAGGCGGATGACGCCACCACGCCCCTTTGCCGCCGCCGTGAATACCGCATCCACCAGGGCCATCTTGCGTTCCTCTTCCACCTGCTGCAGAATCTCCAACGAGCGCTCGCGTATCTCTGGCTCCAGAGCGTTCATACCGGCGCTGAACGAGCCGATCACCTTGCCCTGCAATGCTTTGGGCAACTCCTCACGAAACTGGGCCACCATCGGCTCGGCGCCGACGATAATGAGGCGCTGTGGATCATGCTGACGGCAGAAACGCTCGATCACCTTGACCGCCTCGCGGATATTGCGCTGCGCTATCTCCTTCCCGCGCTGGCTCGAAATGGGAGCGCCACCTCGACGCCCTGGCCCTCCTGACGAGCCGCGCCCTTTCTTCAACTTGCGTACTTCCTCTCCTACGTATCCATCACTGACCTGCAACTCGCCCATTCCGAAAAGTAACAAGCGCATCTCTTGCTGGTCTACCATTGCCACCAGGTAACTGCCATAGATATCCAACAGCGCCGCCAGCGGCCAGACGTAGGGTCTGCCGGCCACCGTCACACCAGAAGCAACAGGAATGGCCAGGGCATACGAGTGCCAGAACTCTTCTTCGGCACAAGAGAAGACGACCACCCCCCGGCCTGACCAATCATACTCGTGATCGAAGAATCGTTCCACGGCCGCCGTATCTGCCGGCGCGGCCAATCCATCCGCGTGTTTCAGCATATGCCGCAGCGCCAGTTTGTACTCATCCGTCGTCTGTTCTGTCGGGTCAACGTTCAAGTAGACGCTCAATACCGGCGTCTGAGCCTGATACGCTGCCAGTTCATGCAAGTCTTCTTGTTTGAACATCCCTTTACCCCTTTCTTATCTTGATGTTAGCTACTCGCCGTTGGCGACTACTCGACCAGCAGATACCTTCCAGCATTTGTCATTTGTCATTGGTCGTTGATTGAGGTCTTTCTCCCAACGTCACCAAAACTTGCAACTCCTCGCCATCCCGGATCACAGTCAACATGACCTGCTGCTTCACCCTGGTCTCACGCACCAGATAGGCGATCAAATCATCAAAGTTGTGCAGCTCGTATCCATCAATGGCGACGATGATGTCACCACCGGTGCGGACCATCATTCCCATGACCTCAACTTCGTGGTCTCCACCTCGCAGACCTGCCCGGGCCGCAGCGGTCCCAGGCTTAACCTCAAAGATGAGTACCCCCCGGGTCACCGGCAGGTCCAACGGACCCGCCAGTTCTGCCAGAGTAGGGCGGCTTCTAGATTCTATGCCCAGGTAAGGATAGTGGTAGGTACCCCCCTCGATCAGATGGGGCACGATGTGTTTGACAGTGTTGACCGGCACGGCGAAACCAATACCAGAGTTAGTGCCCGTCTCTGAGTGGATGGCTGTATTAACGCCGATCACCCGCCCGCGAGTATCCAGCAACGGTCCGCCGGAGTTGCCCGGGTTGATGGCCGCGTCGGTCTGGATGATCTCTGGGTTGCGGAAACCTGCGCTCTCAATCACCTGCGCCGGCAGCGTGCGCCCCAATGCACTGATGATGCCGACGGTCATCGTTCCATCCAGCCCGAAAGGATTGCCGATGGCGACGACCCGCTGGCCTACCTTGAGTGCGCCGGAGTCGCCCAGTTCCAGCGGCGACAGCCGTTCGGAAGGGACGTCCACCTTGATCACCGCCAGGTCGGAGTACGGATCCCGCCCCACAATCTCGGCGCTGGTCACACTGCCATCAGAAAAGATGACCCGGACAGCATCAACCTCCTCGACGACGTGGTTGTTGGTGACAATGTGCCCCTCCGTATCTATCACAAAACCAGAACCGGCGCCGAGAGGCACGGATGTCCCTCCAGCCTCCACCGTCACCTCGATGTAGACCACAGCCGGGTTGGCCCGTTGGTACAGATTGACCAGCAGAGCATCCTCCGCATCCACCTCGGAGATGACCTCTTCTGGCAGGGAAGTAGGGGTAACGACGATGATGAGCGGAGCAGACTCCCACGTGACAGGTGGCGTGGTTGAGGTAGGCGCGGAAAAGAGACCCTGGATGTTGCAGGCGCAGGTCAGCACAGCCAACGCTAGAGGCAATACGACTATCAGATACTTGCGCGAGACCATTCTACCCCCTCTCCCGCAGGCGAGCCAGCTCCTCGAACAACTCTCGCTCGCGGGCGTTGAGCCCCTGGGGAACCTGCACCCGAACCGTAGCCAGCAAATCGCCACGCTGCTTCGGATTGCGCGGGTCGGGCATTCCCCGGCCCCGCAAGCGAAAGGTCTTGCCGCTATTCGTGCCAGCGGGGATATTCAACGACACGTTGCCTTTCAGTGTTGAGACCCGTGCCTGGCCGCCCAACACAGCGGTATACAGGTCCACGTTGACATTGCAGCGCAGATCATTCCCCTCGCGCCTGAAAACCGGGTGCGCTTTGACCGTAATGTTCAAATAAAGATTGCCGGGCGGCGTCCCCCCGTAGCCAGGTTTCCCCTTCCCGGCAACTCGCACCCTTGACCCACTCCGCGCCCCTGGGGGTATCTTTACCCGAATCCGGCGTCCCTCCCGCTCCAACACGCGGTTGGCGCCGTGGAATGCCTCCTCCAAAGTGATTTCCACCGAGGCCTCCACACTCTGTCCAGGTCGCATACGCTGGCTGGTTGTGCGACGGAAGAACTCCTCAGTGTTGTGCGTGCGCCCCGCGCCACTCGTTCCGCCAAAGACCGCGCGAAAGAAATCCGAAAATCTATCCGCACCCGCGCCGCCAAATGGATCACCCAGGCCGCCACTCCACTCGACGTGCACTCCTCCCGGCCCCGGCGCACCGGTGAATCACTGAGACCAATCAAACTGACCCGGGTCGCGCCCCGTGTGCTGCCATTGCTGCCAACTGGTCCCCAACTGGTCGTACTTGGCACGCTTCTCCGAGTCACTCAGTACCTCGTGGGCTTCGTTGATCTCTTTGAACTTTTCCTCAGCCCGTTTGTCGTCCGGATTGACGTCGGGATGAAATTGACGGGCCAACTGACGATAGGCCCGCTTGATGTCCTTCTCGTTAGCATCCCGATTTACGCCCAGGATTTTGTAATAGTCCTTATACTCCATTCCCATCGCTCCACAAACCCACCGCACACCCCAGAATCATTCTATACCGTAATTCCCTCTCTGTCAAGAAAGCAGACCTCTGCCCGGTCAACTGGCCGTTCCCCAACCTAAAAAAGCGGAGGCAGGCTTGTTCTCCCCACCCCCGCTTTGTTTGTTCCCTGCCCCTCACTAATCCTCTTCGCTGTCCGTCTCCTCTGCCTGCGCCTCCGTGATAACCTCGACCTCCTCGGCTTCAGGTACTTCCTCCTCCTCTACCTCCTCCGCTGCCAACGGGACCACCCGCACGATCATCTCGTCCAGGTTGGTGAGGATGTCCATGCCAGCAGGAATGGCCAGGTCACGCACGTGCAACGCATGATCTACCTCAGTCAACTCTGAGATATCTACCTCAATCGCATCCACCAGGTCGCCAGGTAAGCACTCAACCTCAATGGTGGAGATAGCCTGCAGCAGAACACCCTCTTTCTGCTCCACCACTGGTGATTCCCCTACTATCACCAACGGCACCTCGGCCGTCAGGCGCTCGGTCATCATCACGCGATAAAAGTCCACGTGCAACAAATCGCCACAGACAGGGTCGCGCTGTACCTCGCGCACGAGAGTCATTTCGGGCTTCTTCTGCCCCTTGACCTTGATGCCGACGAGTTGACTACCGCCGACCTGCGAGAGCACTTGTCGCAGATTTCGCGTCTCGAACTGCAAAGGCACAGGATCGAAATCATGTCCATACATCACGGCCGGCACCCATCCCTGCCGTCGCAGTTGATTCACCTGCTTGCCCAGCACGGTTCGCTTCTCGGCCACTAACTCGACTTGTTCTGTTTGTTGACCCATTCACTACCTCCCAAAGTCCGCTCTGCCTGAAGGCGGCATAAAGTTCACTCGATCAAACGGGCGGGGCCTGGGCCTGCCCGCAAGGCCGCGCTATTGTAGCGCAAACCGCTGCTTTCGTCAAGCGCAATCCAGTCACTCTTGCAAAGGTTACGATAGTTCTGGCAATAGGGTGATTTGCGGCTGGCGAGGCACTTTTGGCCTGAATCTGTAGCCTAACCTTTGCAAGGGTTCCTCACGGCCGGCTAGCACTTGCGTAGAATGACAATCTTCGCTATTATAAGCACCGGGAGGACAAAAGAAATGACCACAGCCAAGATCATCGTCAATCCATACGCGGGCCGCTGGAAGGCCAAGGCGGCCATTCCTGCCGTCGAACGGGCGTGTCAGAAAATCAGCCTGGACTATGAACTGGTGATCACCGAGGGGCCAGACCACGGCATTGAGCTGGCGCGCGAAGCGGCGCTGGCAGGCTTCTCTCCCATCATCGCCGCCGGCGGTGACGGGAGCATCAGCGAGGTGCTCAACGGCCTGATGCAAGCCGCCGCCGCTGGCGCTGAGCATGGCCGAAGTGATGGAGTAGCCGGCCCGTTGGGCATCATTCCCCTCGGCTCGGCCGACGACTTTGCCGACATGCTTGGCCTGGAGAAGGAGATCGAAGCGGCCTGCCGGGTCATTCTAGCGGGCCACGCGCGTTTCATTGACGTGGGATGCGTCAATGGCCGCTTCTTCGACAACAACTCGGCGGTCGGGCTGGAGCCGATGGTAACAGTCACCCAGGCGGCGATGAAGCGAGTCAAGGGCACGCCGCGCTACGTCCTGGCCGCGCTCAAGACCATCCTCAACCACGAGCCCTGGTACGCGCGGCTCGCCTGGGACGATGGGGAGTACGAGGGCCCTGTCGCGCTGGTCTCGGTTGGCAACAGTCCCCGCACCGGAGGCGCGTTCTGGATGACGCCCCGCGCCGAGATGGACGACGGCTACCTGGATTTCATATTTGGCAGGAAACTGGGACGGCTCAAGTTGCTGCGCCTGCTCCCCAAGACCTTTGACGGCAGTCACGTCGAGGACCCGCAGGTGCAGTATGCCCGCACTACCCGCCTGACCATCGAGTGTGACCCGCCTTCCCCCATCCAGGCCGACGGCGAGCTGTTCGAGTTGGCTGCGACCTACATCGAATACACGATCCTGCCAGGGCGGTTGCGGGTGATCGTGCCGGACATTGGCAGTGAGCAGCCAGCCGTCAGCAGCTAGCGTAGGTAGCGGAGTTGAAGCTGTTATGAGGGGAGATGTGGTGCGTTCGGAGCTATCCCACCGTAGCCAGCGCGTGGCTCAGAGCGATGCGGGTATAATCGTGAGGGGCTATACTGACGGTCAGTTCTCTATCCGGCAACAGAGCACCGTCTTGGAGCACAAAGTGATGGTAGGCCCAACTGAAGGCCACGTGCAGCGGAACACCGGTCAGACCAGCCTGGGGTACGTTGAACTGCTCGTCGGCCGCGAACAATCTCAGCCCCCAGATGACCAGAGGATAGGTGCGCTCAAAATTGTAACACATCCAGGCATACGGGCGCAGCGTTTCGGCATCACGGTCGACTAACAGGTCGGGTACAACCGAATCGGCATAGCCGGTGGGGCGAGCCGCCTCATCTTCGCCTGCCGGATCCGAGGCGATGGCCTCAATTATGCCCGGTTCTTGGAATAGAAAAATCAGCTCTCGCATAGAATTCGGAGCCGAACTTTCACACCAATCCAACTGCCTGTTTCAGTGCGATATCCAGTATATTTTGTAATCCGAGGGTGGTACATCCCAGACGGCGCAGCATAAGAGAACGGTGTAGTGTAGCCATCTTGCCCATCTTAAAAACCGATGTGCTCCTCAAACCTGTTTTGACAAACGCCGGGTGTGTAGCATCCAACACGTATTCGGTTGGTTCAGGTACGGGCGGGATGACCGAGGAGATGAAAGCGACCAGGATGTCCTTACCCACCGGGTCGGGGGAGACGATGAGCGCAGGACGCACCTTCCGTCCACTCAGGTCGGTGAACGGGAATGGAACCAGCACAGTGTCGCCACGGCGAAGCACCAGAGGAGTCACGAGACGGGCTCTCCATCCTCGAGAGAGTAAATGTCCTCGCGAGGGTCGGCCAGGAAGGCGAAACTGGGACTCTGTTCGGCCAATGCGGCCAGTGTCCAGGCTGGCAAGTCGTCTACCAGGGTTGACTCGTCTTCTAAAACGAAAACGATCTTGACCCTCTGGCGATCAGGTAGGTAAATGTCACCTAGTGGTCTGAACAGCCCGTTTTCGTATATGGCGTCAACCGTCTGAATCATCAGTGTATCTCCTCCTGTTTAATTTAATTGTACTATACTCATAGCAAGGTGTAAAGTTGGAGAGGATCAGACCCTCATTGCCTATTTCTGAATGGTGTGTTATCATTTATTCTGGCACAAGTGCTAATCATTGTCTGTGAGGAGGGATCAGATGGACCAGACCAAACAACAAATGGACATGCTCCAGGAACAGATCAAGCGCCGCCGCAAGCGCGGCAAGGAAGAACTCGTCAAAATCGTCAATCAGGGCCAGCATCCGGTCTACAGCACCTTTGAGGTGACCTCCACCTCCGAACGAGTCTACACCGTCCAGATTCGCTCGCTCACCGAGCGGCTCAACACCTGCACCTGCCCCGACTACCGCACCAACACCATCGGCACCTGCAAGCACATTGAGGGCGTGTTGGCCAACCTGGAAAAAGAGTTCGCCGACCGGTGGGAGGAGTTTGTCGCCCAGGCTCCCCCCATCGCCCAACTGTACGTCCACCACGCCGAGCGCACCACCGTCCGCGTCACGTTGCCTTTCCCTGAACGCAAAGATTTGCACACGCTGCTGACCCGTTACTTTGACGCCGAGGGTATCTTGCAAGGCAAGGTCACGCAGAGCCTGCCCGCGTTGCTCAGCGAGTTGAACCGGCTGCCCAAACGCGACCGGGCGCAGATTTACGTGGACCAGGTTGTACACGATTATTTGAACAAGCAACGGGACATTGAAGCAGTGCAGCAACAAAAGCACTGGTTCCTCGACCAGGTGGAGCAGGGCAATCGCTCGCTCAACGTGCTCTCGACACCGCTCTACGGCTACCAGGAGGAGGGGCTGCTCCACCTGACCTTTGGCCGGCGCACGCTGCTGGCCGACGATATGGGCCTGGGCAAGACTGTTCAGGCCAACGCCGCCGCCGCCCTGCTCAAGCAACTGCGCGACATTCAGCACGTCCTGATCGTCTGCCCC
>JAUXFI010000171.1 GCA_030620125.1 Anaerolineae bacterium | reverse complement strand
TGTCTGCTTCCATCTCGAAACTCCGCCTCATGCTGATATCTACAAGGTGTAACTTGAGCGCACTAACGTAAGATTATAGCATATCCCTCTCATCCAGGCAACGCTTTGTAGAGGCGCTGCTCGCGGATGTAGGCCTCGACCGGTGGCAGAACCAGATAGCGCAGCGGCAACCCTTCGCGCACACGCCGCCGCAGGTCGGAGGCGGCGATGTCCAGACACGGCACGTCGAGCCAGACCAGCCGCTCGCGCACATGCGGTATGGCCCGCTCCAGCATCGCCAGGTCCGGTTCGCGGCCGGGACGCCGCATCACCGCCAGCCGCGCCTGTCGCACAATACCAGCCGGGTCGCGCCAGGTGGGGAACTCGGCCAGACTGTCTCCCCCCATCAGGAAGAACAACCCTGCATCCGGGTATTCCCGCCGCAACAGGGCCAGCATCTCGACCGTGTAGTGCGGGCCGGGACGGTCCAGGTCCACGCGGGAAAGAGCGAAGGCGGGGTTGTCGGCGATAGCCGCCTCCACCATCGCCGCGCGGTGGTGAGCCGGCGTGGTCGGCCAGTCGGGCTTATGGGGCGGCTGCCCGGCCGGGACGAAGAGGACGCGCTCGAGCCGGAGTTGCACGCGGGCGGTCTCGCCCAGCGCCAGGTGCCCGTAGTGCGGCGGGTCGAACGTGCCGCCCAGGACGCCCAGACGCAGGTACGTGGCTGAACTTGTTTCACTCCGCATCGTCTCTTGCTGACAGCGGTTTCACCATATACAACCAAGCACGAATGCCAAACAGCCGCTCAGCCAGCCACTCCTCGATCCGTTTCTCCAGCCGGAAGCCGAAACGCTCGTAAAGACCTCGGGCGCGGTTGGAAACCACCACGTGCAGGGACAAACTCTCCTTGCCATGCGCCTGCGCCCATCCCTCGGCGCTCTCCAGAAGTCTCCAGCCGATGCCCCGGCCGCGAAAATTGGTGGCCACGGCAACGTCACTGACGTAGGCTGTGTTTTCAACAGTCTCCCCGTGCAGCAGTGCCAACCCGATGGTGGCCCGCAACGTATACAGTGGGCCAACTCCCCGCAGCATGATCCAGAGTTGCCCCCAGAGATCACTCAGCCTCTCACGCCGCCCCGACAAGTTGAGCACGCCGACCACCCGCCCGCCCATCTGGGCCACGAACAACGTACACAGTCCCCGCTCAAACCTCAGCCGCTCTATCTGCGCTATGACGCCAGGAGCACGGCCAATCCGCTGACCAAAGACAACACCGAACTTGTGGCTGAAACCCTCGACCAGAACCTCACCCACGCGGGGCATATCCTCGACCGTGGCCAGACGCACCACGACCGCCGGTTCGCTATTCGCCATTCGCTATTCACCATTCGCAATTCGCTATTCGCTATTCGTTACTCCTCCCACACCAGTTCCGCCTCGCCAATCCGGACAGTATCCCCCGGCTGCACGCCAGCCTCATCCAGCGCTTTCGTGATCCCTATCCGCTCCAGCGTTCGCTGGAAACGGCGCACCGCCTCGTCCAGGTTCCACACCGTCATCGCCGCCATCCGCTCCACCCGCACGCCACGCACCCGCCACCCATCCTCCTCCCGCTCAACGGTGAACGTCTCCTCGTCCACGCCGGGCCGAAAGACGGGCAACTCCCACGCCGGGGCCTCCTCCGGCAGTTCCGCCAGCATCTGTGCGGCGCGGTAGAGCAACTCCCGCGTGCCCTCCCTCGCCAGCGCGGAGACCGCCATAGCCGCCGGATAGCCCAACGCTTCGAGCGCTGCCTGCACCTCCGGCCAGCGCGCCCGCACCTCCGGCATATCCATCTTGTTGAGAACCACCAGTTGGGGTTTCTGCCCCAGGTCGTGGCCGAAAGCCGCCAGTTCCCCGTTGATGGCGACAAAATCCGCCAGCGGGTCGGCGGAGAGGCCGTCGATGAGATGAATCAACACACGGGTGCGCTCGATGTGGCGCAGGAACTCGTGTCCCAGCCCCTTCCCCTCCGACGCCCCCTCGATCAGACCGGGGATGTCGGCCAGGACGAATTCCGTCTGGTCATCGAGCACGACGACACCCAGGTTGGGTTGGAGGGTGGTGAAGGGATAGGGCGCGATTTTGGGACGCGCAGCGGTCACCGCCGCCAGAAGCGTGGACTTGCCCGCGTTGGGCACCCCCACCAGGCCCACGTCGGCCAGCAACTTCAGTTCCAGCCGCAGCCAGCGCTCCTCGCCAGGCTCGCCGTGTTCGGCGATGCGGGGGGCCTGGTTAGTGGAAGAGGCAAAGCGGGCATTCCCCTTCCCCCCGCGCCCACCTCGCGCCACGGCCAACTCCTGGCCCTGTTCGGTCAGGTCGCCCAGCAACTCGCCGCTATCGGCGTCGTACACGACGGTGCCGCACGGCACCGGGACGCGTAAGTGTGCGCCAAACGCACCGTGCTGATCCTTGCCCCGCCCGTGCCCGCCGCGAGCGGCCTTGAAGTGGCGCTTCCTGCTGAAGCGATAGAGTGTGTTGAGGTGACGGTCCACGCAGAGCAGGACGTTGCCCCCCCTGCCGCCGTCGCCGCCAGCCGGCCCGCCGTATGGAACGTACTTCTCGCGCCGGAAAGCGACACAGCCGTCGCCTCCGCCGCCCGCCTTGACATAGATCTTGGCTTCGTCGTAGAACATAGTGGGGGAAGGATACCGCATATTGGAGGGATGTCAAGGGAGGGAGGGAGTAAATGAGAAAATGAGGAGCGAGTATATGATAGATGAGTCCAAACGCATTTGCCGCGTACCGACAGGTGTGATAAAATACGTCCAGTTGATACCACAGGAGCCTTTTTACGGGTAGCAGGCCAATCGCATTGGCCGTCTGGGGCCGGAAAACGCCCAACGCGGTTGGGCTCCTACCCTCTTCCGAGAAAGTTCGTTCGTTGTGAAAGGAGAACGGGTCTCTGGGATTTCGCGTGGCGAATGTTTGTTCTACGTCACATCTGAGCGTTTGATAGAACTAATACCCAGATGCGGAGGTGCCATTGGCTGTAATTCGTGATTACCACGCGAAATCACAAAGAGCCAGTATAATAAGATAGACTCGATTGATACCGCTCAAGTTACTACTTATCCTCCCGCAGGTTTTGACGGGTTTTCAACACAAAAGCACATCCCAACGGCTATGCAAGCCTGCGAGTACAGCAAATCGTAACCTGCGGGAGGGTAGCCCGAGTAGTAACCCGCTCAATTGACAACGAGAGGAAATGACCTCATCGGTAGCATGCTACGGGAGGCAGGCGGCAATGTATGCTGAAAGAGAAGTGAGGAATTCAGCCCCCTTGATTGACCTCGGCCTCCAATCCACTCCAACCAAAGGCCCAGAGCAAGCGATTGCCTGCTTTCTCGACAGTCTGGAACCCAACGATCCACAAATCCTCGAACTGCTGATCGGCCATTACGCGCTCGAAATCTACCGGCTGGTTCACGCGCTTCTCGACAGTCTCAATGAGAACGAGATTGAGAATGAGAACGAGAACAAGGAGTATCCCCAACCCTCCGAGATCAATATCATTGTGCAGCAGATCTTTGTCGAAGCGGCTTCAAGTTCTGATCAGTTTGGAGGCGAAGAGAGCATAAGAACCTGGTTATCCAAGATTGCCGTCAATTCGGTTCTGGCCCACCGGCGAAGGAGAAAGAAAAGGTGGCGGCGGGGCCAAACACACGCCGAGTGGGGAGTTCCCCAATACGAAACAGACCGCCCTCAAACCAAAGTTGAGCAGCAATACCGGGCAGCTATGGATGGCCTGGATAAGGAACAACGACTATGTGTCGTCTTACGCTACGTGCACGCTCTGACCACTCCACACATGGCCCACGTTCTGGAAATCAGCGACGAAAAAGTCCATACTCACCTGAGCACTGCCCGGCGAACGATCCAACAAAGGGTCTCTGGTTCCGAAGGACAGCCTGAACAGGTGGAAACACACTCGGAAATCCACCAGCAAATTCAGGCGTCACTCGACGGCTTGCTGGACAACGTCGCAAAAAACCGCCTCGACCAGCACCTCTCGACCTGTCTGGAATGTCAGGCTTACTCGCGCAAAGTGAACCAGACCGTATCCAGGCTCGCGAAAGCCCTGCAAACGCGCTGGCCTGTCCCGGTGCTCGACCCATCCGACATCCAACAACTTACAGCAATTACCCAGGTCGAACTGAAGCAAGCACAGAGATCAAACCGTTTCCTCGTCCAATTCAAGGAAATCGGCCTGCTTGGCGTCGTGCTCCTGGCGATCCTCGGCGGACTCTGGAATCTCCGGCGTGTGGATACACACGAGGGCAAGCCACTCTTTCCCCCCACGCCTGGCCCGCTTCCAACTCCCATTGAAGCCTCTATCGGTATTGTCAAAGGGGTCTCAGAGCAGGAGGAAGGGGCTCCAGGCAACACCCCGCAGATCATATTCCACGCAGACCCCTGCATCTCAGCGGATGGCAGTGCAATCGCATTCTCATCTTCAGCCAGCACCCTGGTAGCCGGAGACACAAACGAGGTTCTTGACATTTTCGTCGTTGACCGGCAGACGAATGTCATCGAACGTG
>JAUXFI010000099.1 GCA_030620125.1 Anaerolineae bacterium | reverse complement strand
TCCACGACTTTTTCGCACGGCCCGCAGGCGGCGCCCGTCGAAGATGGGCTCAAGCGGTTGGTTTTCCATTTCAAGGTCTCCTTTTCTGTCTGGTAATGAAAGGCTGAAACACAAAACAGCGGTTAGCAAGTGCTCTTCGATTGTTGGTCGAAGGGTACTTGCTAACCGCTGTTATTCGAGTATAATATTAACTACACACGGGCGTATTTGCCCTGTGCAGGAGTCTACCCGATCTGAAACCCTGGTGGGGCTTCATCGGGCGGGAGGATGACGATCTTGTCCGACGGAGTGCACGGCCCGTCGCTCCCGCTGGAGACATCATTACATAACTAGGGGCCAAGTTGGCCGGATGGTGGGGCAAAGGCCCCGGCTGGTTTAATCCCGATCAGCATCTCGGTGCCCCACCTTTATAGGTGGGGCGTTTTGTATTTTGAGAGACGGGGCAAGTGGCTGAGAGTGATCTGAAAAAAGTCTGAACTTGTTTGTCTCTCTCCTCTACAAAACCGGGTAGACTGGTGATGTTTGCCTTCCTCAAATGCTTACATCTAGACCTGAGACATCCAAAAAATAGCAACAGTGACAAAGCTTAAATGCGGTAATGGTTATGGCTGAGAACTTTGATCCAACGGAATGGATTACAACCGCAGAGGCAGCAGATCTGACAGGGTACACAGCACGAAATATCATCAAGGCGATAGACAAGAGTCAATTGTGCGGGGTAAAACGCGGTGGTGCCTGGTTTCTGGTCAAAGAAGAAGTTCAAGCCTATGCTGAAGAAATGCAAAAATTAGGGCCTCGGAAACATGATCCCTGGCGTACAGGGGCGAGAATGCGAAATAATAGCGGGGAGGCTTGAAGCCTCCCCGTTTTTGTTTTCTTGATCTGTTGTTTGCCTACTTGACACTTTCTGTTTACTCAGTATAATAATAGTAGTTCTAACGTGCGAATAACTAAACAGCACGTTTTTTTGTAGACGAGTTGTTCGGTTGTCAGAACTACTAAATACAAGTATTAGGCTGGATTATTTTGTAATCAATCTGGCAATGGGGCACAGTCTACAAGATGAGGAACTCGTGAGTTTTGTTTTGCAATAGGCAGGAACATACATATTTCCTAGCCGTCCCATCTTGGCCTGGAAAACGTTCACCAACGTTCACACGTTCACACAAATCCTGTGGAGGAGATGAGAGATGGTAGACCCTTTAGCAGCAGGCTGGTTGACCACTGATGAAGCAGAGGCCCTCACTGGCTATTCCGTCGCCTACCTGCGGCGGCTGGCCACGCAGGGGCGGATTACGGCCCGCAAGATTGGGCGTGATTGGGTGATATACCGGGAGAGCCTGCTGTTATACAAAGAACGAATGGACGCGCTGGGTGTGGATAAGCACAACCCCTGGCGCGAGGACTTGGCGACCCAAGGACGCGGAAGGCAACACGATGACGAGTAACAATTGGCCTCGGTCAGCCGAGGCCCAACAACTATCATTTGAGGAGGCAAACCAATGACAGAGATACTGGCGGTTGATATTGGATACGGCTTCACCAAGGCAGTGACGCCCAGGGCGCAGGTGATCATCTACTCGATAGTGGGACCGGCGGAGCAGATCCGTTTCGAGAGCGACGTCGTAGCGAGCAACGGCCACGGCATCACCGTGAAAGTGGACGGGCGATACTTCTTCGTCGGCGAACAAGCCGCGCTTCAGAGCGCGAGTGCCAGCCAGACCCTGGATGTGACCCGGACGGGGAGCACGGAGCAGATGGCACTGTTCTACGCAGTAGCGTCCGAGTTGGTGCGAACGACCAGCAAACAGGTTGTCGTGGTCAGTGGACTGCCCGTGGGCAACTTTGACGAGCGAAACAAGAAATCGCTGCGGAAAATGTTCGAGGGTGACCACCAGGTACTCCGGCAGGGCAAGCGGGAGCGCTGTTTTCAAGTGACGAACGTGTACACCATTCCACAGGGAGTGGGAGCGCTGTTTGCCCTGGTACTCGACCGGCGGGGGCGGTTAGCGGATGGCGACCTGGCCGGAGGGCGCGTGGGTATCGTCGACATAGGGATGTTGACCACCAACTTTGTCCTGGCCGACCGACTGCGCTACGTCGAGACAGGAAGTGACAGCATCACGTCGGGGATGAGCGAACCGCTGACCAAGATCGCCAAGCACCTGAACAGGGAGTACGGTCTTGATTGGGGGCAGCAATTGGGCAAGGTGGACCAGGCAGTGAGGGCGCGTTCCGTAAAGGTGTACGGCGAGCGGGTGGACATCACCGGTCTGGTTGAGCCGCACATAGATTCACTGGCCGCGACCGTCTTGGCAAAGGCGCGCACGCTGTGGAGTGATGGAAGTGATCTGGAAGCGGTCGTGTTGACCGGCGGCGGCAGTCGAGAGATTGCATCGTATCTGCGCCGGGTCTATCCTCACACACGGATGGTGGGCGGCGATCCCCAGTTTGCCAACGTGATGGGTTACCTGCGGGCGGGGCTGCGGCGCTTTGGATAATGTGTTGCGTATGTGACACAAAAAGGGGTTTGTGTTGCATTTGTGACACGTGAGGAGCGCTCCACTATGATCATACACGTCAGAGTGAGGGAAGGGGTAGACGACGACATAGCAGCCTGGTACGAGACACAAGTGGAAAAGAGCGGTGCTGTCAGGCAGGCGATCCGTGCTCATATGCAATTGCAGCACGGCGATACCCTGGAGGCGATGGTGAGGCGAGTGGTAGCCTGTGAGTTGGCCCGGCTGCCCGACGTAGTAGCGGTTGCCGTGCGAGATGCGCTGGTCGGTTACCAGTTGGCCCCAGCCCAAGAACGGGAGCCAGGGGTAGAGGACCCAGAGTTGGCAGCCCGGCTCGACGCACAGTTGGACGACCTATTCGGGGAGTGAGGAGGGAGTGATGGATATTCAACCAACGTACATCGTCTATGCAATAGTCGCTGTGATCGGCTTGCTCGGGCTGGCCTACCTGGTCGGCAAGCTGGGCCGGTTTGGTCTCGTCGTGCTGGGCATCATCGTCGCTGGCATCTTTGGCCTGGCGATGGTCCAGCAGAGCGCGGCTACCCGCCAGGCTGTCGAGGCCGTCGAGGTCGCTGCCATGGGCCAGACTGTTTCCGCCGTGGGCCAGACAGCATCTAACCTCGGCTTGACCCTGGCCCTGGGCGTGATGCTGGTACTGCTTCTGTCCACCGTCGGCCTCAATCTCTGGCAGGCCTGGAGATTCAGAGTTGCCAAGCAGGAGCCTGCCCTGAGCGTGTCGAAGGGAAAGTGGACATCCGGTCCCAACGCGCTGTGGGCGCGGACGGGTGGTGCTCCCTCGATGCCCGTAACGACCGGGGTCGAGATGTGGGCTGGCTTGATGATGGGCCAGTATATGGCCTTGCAGCAGATGCTCACCAACTTGTATGCTGGTGATGGAATTAGACACCAGCGACGACCTCGAACGGCCTGGGGCGTGCGCCAGGCCTCGAGCCACGATCCCCTGCTCTTTCCCTCCGCCGCCGGTGGATGGGAGGAATGGGACGACGATGCCCCTTGGGACTTGGTGGAGACGCGGAATGAGGAGGATCTATGGGACGTGCTGTCGTAATCTTCCTGGTGGTACCACTCGTCATCATCGGTCTCGTCCTTCTGGCGGTGCACGACACTGGCAACCAGACACCATTCGTTGCTCCAGATAAAAGTGGCGGTACGAACGTCGGTGGGGACCCCGTCCGGCTGCAAGCAGAGGCCAGAGCGACGGCGGAAGCGCAGCAAGCCAGGGATAACGCCACCGCCACCGCCATTGCTGCGATAGAGGCAACTCGCCAGGCTCAGGCCGCCGCAACCGCCAGCGCGGAAGCTGCGGCGGAGGCGACGAAACGGGCCGAGATCGCCCTGACCAGCGTGGCGATAGAGAAAATGGTGGTGGAAGCGACCATCGAAGCGGGACAGGCCCAGTCCACCGCGACCGCCGAGGCCCAACGCGACCAGGCGACCACCACCGCCAAGGCGAACGCGACGAGCACGGCGGTGGCTGCAACCGCGACGGCGGACTATGTGGCTCCGACGACCACGGCGATAGCGGCCGACACGAGCGCTTACGTGACCGAAAAGACGTGGGAAGCGCGAACGGTTCCCTGGACGACCGTGGGGAAGGTGGTATTCTGGTCGGCCCTGGCATTGTTTTTCATCCTGGCCTGTGTCTGGATTTTCCCCCGGGCCTGGATCGCCGTTCAGATGCGGTTTCTGCGGATCAACGACGAAGTAGACGGTCCCCAGTGGATGATCGTAGGTACCAAGGGTCTGATGGAAGCCTGGCTCGGCAAGTTCAAGGCCACGTCGTACAACAGCGACCGCGACCGCGGTCCCGGCCAGACCATCGACCCGGATAGGGACGCCGATCTGCTCCCCGGCTCCGACCCTCGAGTCACCGAGCGGGACCAGTTCGTGGACGCCCTGACCCGGCCAGTGCAGGCGGCTGTCAGGGGCGGCGGAGCAAGGCTGAAGCGGCCGATGCTCCCAGCGCCACGATGGAGACACGCGCCGGTCGCCGGTCCGATGCGTCCCTACCGAGTACTGCGACCTGGGACAACGCTTCCCCCGCAAGTACAACGTGTGCTGGACCACACCGTCGTGGCATCCCTGGATCGAGATTGGGAGGAACGAGATGAGTGAAGTGATCTTGACCGAAGCGCAAAAGGCATCGTGGGCCGCGCACTTTGCGTGCCGCGCGCTGACCCTGATGCGAAACGAAAACGTGCTGCGTCAGGCTGCTGACGGGCAACTGCTTTGTGTGGCCTGGCCGCGCGAGAAACGGGTGGTGCTCCTCATCAACCCCTATGTGGTCGATCAGAACAAGGTCCTCGGCTCCAGGTTCCAGCACAGTCTCCGCACCGTGATGCACGGCCATCGTATCGTCGTCACTAACTCGCGCGGCATTTTCTTCCAGGTGGGATATATACCCGAACCCCTCGATGCGGGAGCCCTGCCCACCCACGTCAACCTTGACCTGTCCAACGTGCCTTCCGGCGATCTGATGGCGCCGCTGGGCGTGACCCGGCGTGGAGACAAGTGGATATCGCTCCTCGATGCCGACAGTGTGTTGATCGGCGGCACGCGGCAGATGGGCAAGACGACGTTGCTCCACGCCTGGATTCTCTCGCTGATCACCGCCGAGACTCCGGAGAATCTGCGTCTTTTGCTCTGCGATGGGAAGAACAAGGCCGAGTTTGGGCGCTACGCCGGTATCCCGCACGTCCACGACATCGCGGGACGAGGCGTCGAGCTTGGGCCGATCATTGGCTACCTGCGCGAGGAGCTGGTCGCTCGCAGCGCACTCTTGCGGAAGCACGGTGCGCGCAACGTCAAAGAACTGGGAGCAAAGGATCGCCCGCCGTTCCTGGTGTTGATCGTGGACGAGTTGGCCGAGGCTCTGGCCGCCGATGGTGTCGAAGAAGCGCTGCGTGACCTGGTCTCGCTGGGTGGGGCTTATGGTGTGTTGCCTGTGCTGGCAACGCAGCGCCCCGATAGTTCGGTGGTGACCGGATTCCTCAAGTGCAATATGGCGACACGCATCTCCCTGCCAGTGCCTGCGTCCCAGGACTCGAGGGTGATCCTGGGCCGGACGGGTGCGGAAAAGATCGCCAAGCGGAAGGGGCGCATCATCCTGGAGTGGGCGGGGCAGATGATCGAGGCCCAGGCTTATGACGTGCCCACGGCAATGTTGAACGAAACCCTCGATCGGTTGGCGGCGGGTGAACCGGTCGGCGATCCGCCCCTGGCGCTGGAACCCTGGCAAGTGCGGCTGGTGCGGGCGGCGGTGGAGGGATCTGAGGGCGCGTTCAACATCAGAAAACTGGCAGAGGCCACCGGCATCAGCCGCAAGTGGGTGGAGCAGTTGGCTCCCCGGTGGGGGACGCAAGGACTGTTGGAGCCAGCCGGTGCTGACGCTGCCGGGCGGCGCACACCTCGGCGAGTGACGCAACGGCTCCGAGACCTGGCGCAAGTGTGAAACTGAGGGTTGAGGCGTGGATTTGGTGGATTGGAGATATGGTGGATTTGGTGGATTGGAGATATGGTGGAATGGGAGGAAAAGGCAGTGGAAGCAAATTGCGCAGGATGTAACAGACGATTTGATCACGATGGTGTGTGGTTTCCCGCATACTGTCCCGAGTGCGAAGAGGATCGGAAACGTATCGAGAATGAGAAGGTTGCTGCACGGCTCGAGGCGGAAGATATAGTACGTAAGAGAAAACTATGTGAGCCGGCTGACTTTTATGAGCAGTTTCCATTTACCTACTCTATATCGCAGGAAATTGCCAGGGTGACTCCCATAATTCGTCGCGTGAAGCAGACGTACAGAGAACACTCAATGCTGAACAGAGAGTTGGAAGACCAACTCTACGGGTGGATGAGAACACTCGACGAGATGCAAAGTTCCAAGCATTTTGTGGATACGCACGCAATTCTGGTTCAGGTGATCGAGTGGGGATTGGGGGAATTGGTCGAGTATGTGCCCAGACTTGAATACGCTGAGGAGCGAATGGAGGAGCAAGGGAGAAAACTCATCGAGTACTTGGGCGAGATTGACCGGATTGAGGCCGATTACGAGGGGCGGATGAAACGCGTGCAGCAGATGGCGTGGCAGCCGAGCGGACCGGCGTCGGTGACACTGCCAGAGCAGATCATCCAGGTCCGGTCGCGGATCCAGCAAGTGGTCTTGCGACTGATGGCTCAAGAGGGATTGGCGCGTTCGTGGCGGATACAGCAACGGGTGATAGAAGCAGGAATGACGCAGAACGAGAACAGTGTGCGGAATGTGTTGTGCGATTTGACCAAGAAGGAACTGGTGTCGGATTACTATTGGAACGGGCACAAGGAGGGGTGGTCGCCGGTACCGGGTGGACAGCGTCGGCTGGTGACGTTGACGGAGAAGGGACGGGCGTGGTGTCGGCAAGAGTTCAGGGAAGATGCGATGCCGTCAGAGATCGCGCCGATGGCCAAAAAACACAACTCGGTGGTGCATGCGGTGGGCATCCTGGAAGCGCGAGATCACCTGCAAGCGCGGGGTTACCAGGTGAACGATGCGCCAGACCCAATCCTGGCGGAGGAAGGACAGCGCTGGGGTCGGCGTGTGGAGCCTGATTTGACGGTCGAGATGGATGGTCAGACGTGGCCGGTGGAGGTGCAACGCGAGGTGTCGCCGCGACACACGGCGAAGAAATGGGCCAAGATGTTGGGCTTGACGGGGCGGCTGGCGTTGATCCTGTTCAGCGAGGAAAAGCTCAATCAGCAGGTGGAAATCCTTGATCAGGCTATCGACGATTTGCCAGCCGGGGAGATCAAATTGATCAGCCTGGAGGCAATGGAGGGCGGACTGTGGGGTTGGACGTCGATTGCTTCGCTGGGCGACCGGTGAATCGGTGAGTAGATGGTTTTTCGAGGTCCAAATCCACGAGATGTGGCCATTTCACCGTTTCACCGTTTCATCGTTTCACCGGTGAAACGGTGAGTAGAGGGGGGTGGTCTGGGAGTTATATCATGTGTGTATTGATGGT
>JAUXFI010000062.1 GCA_030620125.1 Anaerolineae bacterium | reverse complement strand
TGAGCGTTTTGTACCGTGAACTAACTAGACGTCGTACACGTTTCACTTCACTGGTACCAAAGTCCTGTTGAATCCCCGCCCGTTTTCGGGTACAATTGGAGTGCAGTGTTTCGTCTGTTCCCCGATATGTATTGTGATTCCGTACTCAAGGAGGCATCCCATGAGATCCACTACCAAATCCACGATTCATCTGTCTTTTGTGTTCCTGCTTGGCATAGGGGCCGTGGCTCTGCTGCTGATCGCGCTGGCGGCCCCGCTGCGCGCTGCCCCCACCCGCTACGACTTTCCTGCCGGGGAGACCCTCACCCCGCTGGGCGCCGGTCAGCCCGACGACCTCCCGCGCCGCAATGCCTACAAAACCCTCTGGCACGCGCTCTACCACCACGATCACTCTGACCTGGCCTGGACCGCCGTCACCGCCAGCGTGAACAGCGCCGACTATAGTCCCGGCGCTGTGGTCGGCGACCTGAGTGGTGACTTTTCCCAGGTGACCGGCTCTGGCTCTTTCGACGTTCCCCGCTCCTTCGCTCTCCATCCTCGCCAGGTTGCGCTTCTCTACTCCACCGTGCGCGACGAGTACGACCAGTTCGTCGGTTGGGAGGAGGGGGACTTTGAGCAACTCTTCCGCGTCTACCTGTGGTGCGAAGCTCCCCCCAACTCCGGGGAGGGTGGGGTGGGTGCGGGCTGTCCCTACTTTGACACGCTCACCGAGACGCAGATCGTTGCTGACCTCTCTGGCTACGACGTTCTCATCCTGCCGTCCATCCGCGTCGGCTACGCCGATGAGGTGGTCGCCGCGCTGGGCGCTGACGGCCTGGCTGCTATCCGGGACTTTGTCGAGGGCGGCGGTTTCCTCTATGCCCAGTCGGACGGGGCGTACATTGCGGAGGCGGCTGGCCTGCTGCCCGCCGGCACGGTGGACCCGGAGACTCGCGTCACCGACCCGGACAATGTGGGGCAACTGGACGTGCTCCTGCCCGACCATCCGCTGGCCTTTTCCTGGCTCTCTGATGACACCTACGTTCTCAACGAGCCTCTCATCACCGCCACAGCCGGTCTCACCGTCGTCGCCACCTTCGCCGACACCTCCCAGCCTGGATCGGTCGCCATCGGGGTCGCTACCCCCGGCGACGGGCGAGTGGTGCTCTTCAACGGCCATCCCTCCGACGACATAGACTACCACCCGCAGGTGCTCGACGCGCTGCTGTGGGCGATGGGGGAGCGGGCCGGCATCTATGGCACCCTGTGCCAGCAGTATGATGCCAGCGTAGGCTGCGCTACGATCCCGGCCTACGAACCCGGCGTGCCCATCGCCGTCACCACCACCTTTAAGAATTATTGGGACGGCCCGCTGGCCGGCGTCGTCGTCACCGAGACACTGCACGAGGGCTTTACCACCACGCTAGGCTCGATCACGCCTGCGCCGTCGGCCTTTGTCGAGAACCCCGACGGCACGACGACCATCGTCTTTACGCTGACCGAGGCGCTGCCCGGCGACACCCACTTCACCTACGTTGCCTACACCACCGCCCCCTCCGGCACGGCCGGGTTGGCGCTCGTCAGCACTGCCGCTGCCGACTATGTGGACGCTTTCTGGCCGACGGAGAACCACCCTGACGGCCTGCCGCGCCACGTCGCGCGCAATCAGCTCTGGGTCAACGCGCTGATGGCGGCGCGGCTGGTCGGCGACCGGGACATTGAGCTGGACGGTCTCTATCCACTGCCGGCCGGCGGGGAGTACTTTGACATCGCCCTGACGCTGGAGAACAAGGAGGAGACCGGCGCGGAGCGCATCGTCATCACCGACGTGGTGGCGCTGCTCTCCCCCATCGTGGACGTGGACGACCAGCGGCTCGTGCCGCAGGTCATCACCGACGTCAGTGGCGGTGGGCTGGCTGTCTCCCACACCATCTTTGCTCACAACGACATCTTTTTCTACGAGACGCCGGTTCCCATCTACCCGCTGCCGACCCACATTGACGGCGTGCCAACCTCCGCTATCACCAACGGCGTCTTTTACACTCTCACCGCCTGGGCGAACGGCCCGCAATTGGTCTACACCTACACCGGTAACTTTACCACCACCTCCGGTTTCACCAACTCTGTCACCATCCCGCCGGCCTACGCCGGTTACATCACCGTCACCGCCGAGGGAGACATCCTGCTCCCGGCGCTGCGCATGGTGTGGGACTTGAGGAGTATGCCCGCCTACGACTACCTGGAGCCGGCCGCGCGCTACGGTCTCTTTAGCCAAGAGTTGCTGGGGCGGCAGGTCTCGTTTGAGAGCGACCCGCTGACCGACACTGGCGTCATCCTGGCGGGGAGCGGCGGCTCCGTCTACACCAACCTGGGCGGCCATCCCATCCCGTACCACGAGTACCTCTCCAGCGGCGTCGTCCACATCCCCGTGCCGCCGGAGATGCCGCGCGTGACTTACCTGGACGTCTGGAGCCGCACGCAGGAGATGGAGCTGCGTACCGTGTTCTACGACATCGTGCCCTTCCCGCCGCCAGAGTACCACGCCGTGGTCAACACCACCTTTGAAATGAAGGCCGACCGGGATGGCGACGGGCGCGGCGAGACCCGCGTGTTAGAGTTCCCCTCCCGCGAGGGAGCCGATCTGGTGCTGTATCTCAAGTCCTGGTCCAACTTTGACCCGGCGATGCCGCCGTTGGAGAAGGACGAGACGCTCATCGCCCAGGGGATGTTCCGTGGGCGCGGCTTTGCGCTGGAGCCGATGTACGGCGATTGGTGGAACTCTTGGTCGGGACTGCACCTCCAGGGCCTCATCACCGACACCGACCTGGTCACGGTCGTCAGCGTTCCGGCTTATGACTATCTCTACTTCCAGCAGTTCCTCCAGAGCCAGCAGCGAGAGGGACTGCTCATCAGCGCCACGCTGGGCACCTACCCCGACTTTCACCGCGAGGGCGTGATGAAGATTGACGACGGGGCGCGCTTTGTCTACCACCAGAAGGCGGTCGGCCCCAACCGGTACGAGGTCTACGACGCGCACGTGCAGGCGGTCTTTGGCCTCTCTTCCGACGCGAGAGTACACAAGGCGGTGGCCCCGGTGCTGGTGGCGACCTTTGACGATCACGTTTACCATCTCCTGCGCATCGAGGACCCCTGGGACCCCCGCTGCGTGGGCTGGGATCCGTTCATAAAGTCCTACGGCTTTGGCGATATGGCGGCGACGGTCTACGTGGGCGGGCGGCACGGGATGGAGTTGCTCTGGCCCCGCGTCGCCCCTGGTGAAGAGACGCAAATTCGGCTCGAAATCCGCAACAACCAGGACGGCGTCACACTGACCAATCTGGCGATCACACCGCTGGCGCCGGCAGGGATCACTGTCACCGCGCGGCCCACCGTCGAGACGGAAGCCATCGAGCCGCTCTTCTTCGACTTTCCCTTCCTGCACCAGACCACCGTGCCCGACGGCTGGCGCACGGTCTGGTACTACGACGTGGAGGTGGACTCGGCCTTCACCGACACGGGCCGCGTGCATCCGATTGCCTTCGAGGTGAGCGCGGACGGGTTGCCGGTGGACTTTGAGGTGCCGGCGGCGGAGGTCGGCATCGGAGGCGCGTGCGAGTGCGGCAAGACGGTCTGGGGGCAGGCGACCGACCTGCAACTGGAGGACCTGCTGCCGCCGTGGGCCACGCCCGAAGACGCCCGCCTGGCGAATACTGGCGAGGCGACGTGGCTGGAGGGCGCGCTGGCGCTGGGCGACGAGGTCTCCGCCACGACTATCTTTGCTGACCTGCGCCCCGTCTCCTTCGTCACGGACTCTGTGGCCAGTGGCACGCTCGTCTCCTTCACGCTCCCCGTCTCCGACACCTACGACGCCACCCAGATGCCCTGGTTGGAGGATGGCCAGCGCTCCGGCGAAGTGTACGTGGTCTTCAAGTCCCACGCCGAGATCGAATCCAGCGGCACCTCGATCATCAACTATGGGCCGGTCATCTCGTACACTGACCCCTTCGCCCAGGTCTACACCGACACCGGCAATCTGCAGACAGTGGAGGTGCACGGGGCGGCGCTGGTGGTGACCTACAGCGTGGATACCATCACCGACACGAGAGATGGCACGTCTGTGCCGGCGGTGGTGCGCGAGGTGTTGAACGAGGCCGCGCTGACAGTGGACGTGTTCAACCAGGGCGACTACATCGCCAAGGAGGGCCGCATCACCGTCACCTTTACCTCCGGCGTGACGCTGACGGAGAGCACCTGGCCGGTTGCGGCTTCTGGCGCGGACTGGGTGGCCTTCGACTTGCCCGACATGCCCCCTGGCGCAAGAGAGCAGATCGGGCTGGTGCTAGAGTTCGTGCCTGGCGACACCGGGCCGTGGGCATTTGCGCCAATGGCTCCGCCTGATTCGTATCGCGTCGTCGCCTACACCGACGGGCGGTACGTGCACGAGTTCCCGTTTGCTGGCATCACTACACGCCGCGTGGTGGTGGAAGACCGGCTGGCAGGGCCGCTTGAACTGAGTGCCACCAGCCGCTTCTTCAACGCCTTCCTGCCGGTGGTGATGCGCGGTTACAGCTCTCCCTGGTGGCCGCAATCGCTGGGAGACTGAGAGCCTGTGAAGCCGACAACCCCCTGTCTGCGTGGGCAGGGGGTTGTCTTTTCTGGGTGGGGGCGATATAATAGCAGCCGGAACTATTTCAGGAGAAGCGATGGATCTCAGAATTCTTCTCGTTGACGACAGCCCCATTCTAGTCGAGACGCTGACCGATATTCTCTCCCGCCAGGGCTACCAGATCGAGTCCTGCGGCGATGGGGAGAGTGGCTGGGATCGCCTGGTGGCGGGAGTAGAGCGCAGGGCTCACCTGCCGGACTTGTTGTTGCTTGACCTGAATATGCCCGGCGTTGACGGCCTGACGCTCCTGCGCCGCATACGGGCCGACGAGCGTTTCGCCCTCCTGCCCGTGGTCATCCTCACCGCGCAAGACGATTTCGACATCCGGCTGGAGGCGCTGGAGGCGGGAGCGAACGACTATCTCCCCAAGCCGGTTTACACCGTCGAGTTGCTGGCCCGCGTGAAGGCGATCCTCGACTGGAAACTGGCCGAGAGGCTCCAGCAGCGCAGGATGGAGCACTTGATCGAGGCGGGAAGGGTCATCCTATCCACGCTCGACCTGGACAGCGTGTTGAAGCGCGTTATGCGGATCGTCATAGTCGAGATGGGTGTGGAGGGGGCATCAGTCTGGTTGCGGGAATCGGATGGAGGTCTCAAATGTCGTGCGGCTTCTGGGATTAGCACAGAGCACCTGCTGGGAGTGCGGATGAAGCCCGGACGGGGCATCGCCGGTTGGGCGATGCAGCACAAGCAGTCGGTTTTTGTGCCGGACGTACAGGCCGATCCCCGCTTCTACCGAAAGGTGGACGAGCAGATCGGGTTCCGCACCCGTGGCCTCATCGCCGTGCCGCTCCTTGTGAGAGGAGTCGGTATCGGCGTCTTGGAGGTGGTCAACAAGAAGCGAGACACATTCTCCTCCGCCGATTCCGTGTGGCTGGAGGCGTTGGCCCCCCTCGCCGCTGCCGCCATCGCGAACGCCCGGCTCTTTCAGACACTGCAGCAACGCACTGTCCAACTGCAAGCGCGCAATGAGGAGCTGGACGCCTTTGCCCACACAGTGGCCCACGACCTCAAGACTCCCTTGTCCAGTATCGTCGGTTTTGCCGGGATGTTGGAAGAGAATTACGGCGAGATGTCGGAAGATGGATTACGCCACCATCTTCATGTGGTCGCGCGGAATGGGCGCAAAATGGGCCGTATCATTGACGAGTTGTTGCTGCTGGCCGGCGTGCGCAAGATGGAAGTGGAGGTGGAGCCACTGGACATGGAGAGCATCGTAGCCGAGGCCGTGCAGCGCCTGGCCGGTCTGATTGAGGAGAGCCAGGCGGAGGTCATCTTGCCCGACACCTGGCCGGTGGCGCTGGGCTACGCTCCGTGGGTCGAAGAGGTGTGGGCCAATTATCTCAGCAACGGGATCAAGTATGGCGGGCAGCCGCCGCGCGTAGAGTTGGGCGCGACGGTTCAATTGGACGGTATGGCGCGTTTCTGGATACGCGACAATGGTCCTGGCCTGGCGCCAGAGGCTCAAGCGCGGCTGTTCGTCCCGTTCACGCGGCTCGATCAGGTCCGTGCCAAGGGGCATGGACTGGGGCTGTCCATCGTGCGGCGCATTGTGGAAAAGCTCGGTGGGCAGGTGGGCGTGGAGAGCGAGGTGGGCCGCGGGAGTGTGTTTGCCTTCACCCTGGTAGGCGTGGACAGCGAGTGTTGACTGGCGTGAGGGGCCGCCGGTAGCCGTAGGCAAACTGGTGGCGCGCCCCCTGCCCGCGTGGGCAGGGGGTTGTCGTTTTTGGATGTGGATTGTATAATGGCAGCAACGGCAAAGCTCACTGCTCAACCGAGCACAAAGGAGAGTACCGTGAAACGAACTCTATGGTCAATCGCGGTCGTTGGCTTCTGCCTGGCCGTGCTGTCATTCGCGGCTCAGGCCCAGACCTCGCTCCAGATTGCCCCCGACCAGGGGGTGGGGGTCCTTTCGGAGGACCCCGCTTCCGGCGAGCGCTGGAGCACGTCTGTCTTTCCCTTTGGCAACTATGTCGGGTCGGTCTCCGGCGACGATGTATTCTGCCGCACCTACCTGCGCTTCCCGCTCGATGGAATTTCCGCCGGTTCCACGGTTGGATCGGCCACGCTCTACGTCTACGTGGATGACTACTGGCCCGGGCCGGGCAGCGCGCCGATGTCGGTCTATCCTGTGTCCGCGGCCTGGACCCCCGACGGGGTGGACTGGTACGACGTGGGAGCCTGGCCTGCGCTGGGGGAGGGTGTAGCGACGACGGAGGTTTCCTCGACGGGGGGCTGGTTCGCCTGGGACGTGACGACGTTGGTGCAGGGCTGGGTGGACGGCACGCCCAACCACGGCCTGGCGGTAGCCGCCGCCGACCTGGGCTCAGTGGTAAGCGGTTGGGCCACCGCCCGCCGCCTGACCGCCGCCGACCCGGCGACGAGCCCCTACCTGGAGGTCTCCTTCACCGCGCTCACTCCTACGCCAGAGCCGACCGTTACGCCACGGCCACCGTTGCCTACGGCGACTTCGCAGCCTCCCGCTCCTCCGGCTCCTGCTGCCACTCCCACGCCTGAACCGGTCTTGCTGCCAGTCACCGGTCAGACCCTGGCTCCGTCGTATCTCTGGTCGTCGCTGGTTGGGCTGGCGCTGCTGGGGGCAGGGTTGGCCCTGTTCCGTCACAGCCGGTAGGGGGTGTATGTGGTTCGTCGCTGTGGTGCGTTGTTGGCGATAATTGTCCTGGCGCTGGGCGCGATCGGGTTGCGGACTCCTTCGTTCGAGGCGCTGCAACTCTGGCCTGAGCGCAGCGAGGGTGTGGCTTCCGGCCTGTTGGAGGACGTGTCGGCCAACACCGACTCCCAGGTGCTGCCCTGCGGCGTCCATCGCAACGTCGAGGGTGAGCTCGTGCAGGCGCGTACCTACCTGCAATTTCCCCTCGACGTGTTCCCGCCGGGCACCGAGATCCTGCGCGCTACGTTGCACGTGTACGCGGACGAGGTCTCTGGCGCGGGGGATGCGACCTTTGGTGCCTATCGCGTCGTCGAGCCGTGGGAGGGGCATGGTGACGGGGAGGGCTGGGGGGAGAACCCGGCTGACTGGCCCGCGATCTTTGCTGTGCCCGTCGCGACTACGGCGGCTCATTTCTACGTGGTGACGCCGTCACCGTTCACCTCCGTCCCGACAGACACTCCTGCGCCCACCTCCACGCCGGCGTTGACCCCGACGGGAGAATCCGCGCTATTATCACCCAAGCCTGCCGGCCACGGGCTGCTCCAGAGCACGACCACGACGGTGACCCTTTACCGGCAAAATGGAGAGGTGGCTCTGGGGGACACGATAGAGGTGGGCATCCTCGTCGAGAACGTGACCGACCTGTACGGCGCTGAAGTGTACATGACCTTTGATAAGACGCGGTTGGAAGTGGTGCAGATTCAGCCTGGCGCTTTTCTTGGCCCGGACTATATAGAGGAAAACGCCGTTTACGAGGAGGAGGGGAAAGGAAAGATTGACTTTATCATCTTTCAGGTCGAGCACAGCGATCCTGTCAGCGGCAGCGGGGTACTGGCGACGATCAAATTCAAGGGGAAAGCACCCGGGGTCGCAAACGTCCAGTTCGACGAAGTTATCCTGGACGACGACGGCCAGTCCAGCCTAGTTGTTCAAGATGGCAGTGTCACTGTCACCGGTGGGGATACCTCAACGCCCGGCCCGCCTCCGACCTCGACCTACACTCCTACGCCTACGTCCACGCCAACGCCTGGCCCCTCACCCACGCCCGGTCCCTCGCCTACGCCTACGCCTACGCCCGGCGCTACCTCTACGCTTTCTACTTCGCCGCTTGCTTCCCCAACGCCTGGCGGGCCGACTCCTTCCCCATCGCCTACTGGGCCGACTCCTTCCCCGTCGCCCACCGTGCTGATTCCTTCGTCGCTGGAGAGTGTGCCGGTTGTCCAGCTTCAACAGGGAGCGGGAACCTGGCTCACGTGGGACGTCACCGCGCTGATGCGGGCCTGGTGGGCAGGAGAGGTACCCAACCACGGGCTGGCCCTGGCCCCCGCGCCCGAACCGGACGCTGACCCGGAGACGGCGGGCGACCTGCTCGTCGCGTGTTGGCTCGCCGCCGGTGACCCCAGCACCAGGCCCTACCTCATCGTCGAGTACGAGGTGCACCCGGTCACGCCCACACCGACGTCTGTGCCGGTGCTCCCGCCTGCCGGGGGACCTGTGGGGTGGGGTGGCGTGGGGCTGCTGCTCGTCGGAGTGGCGCTGCTTGCGCTGGGCCTGGCGGCGCGGAGATGGTGAGCGCGATGGAGGAGCGTCTGCAAAAGATTCTGGCCCGCGCTGGTCTCGGCTCCCGCCGCGCCTGTGAGGAACTGATCCGCCAGGGACGGGTCTCTGTCAATGGGCGGGTGGCTCAACTGGGCCAGAAGGCCGACCCGAAACGCGACAACATCGCCGTGGACGGGAAGCCGGTGCGGGCAGACAGTCCCCGCATCTACATAGTCCTCCACAAACCCCGTGGCGTTCTCTCCGACGAGGGGGACGGCTCGGGTCGTCTTTCCACGGCGCGAGACCTGGTGCCGCTGCCAGGACGGCTCTTCCCGGTGGGGCGGCTGGACCTGCGGAGTGAGGGGTTGATTCTCCTCACCGATGATGGCGAGTTGGCCCACTTGCTCACGCATCCGCGTTACGAGCATCCCAAAGAGTACCACGTCTACGTGGAAGGTCATCCAGGCGATGAGCCGCTCGATCAATGGCGACGAGGAGTCTTCCTGGATGGCCGAAAGACGGTGCCCGCCGGCGTCTCCATCCTGCGCCGCGAGGCGAACCACACCTGGCTGCGGGTGGTGCTGCGCGAGGGTCGTAAGCGGCAGATCCGCCGCGTGGCGGCTATGCTGGGCCACCCGGTACACCGGCTCATCCGTATGCGTCTTGGGCCGCTGCGCCTGGGGAATCTAAAGCCGGGGCAGTGGCGGAAGCTGACCGGCGCGGAGGTAAGAGCCTTGCGGTCGGCGGCGCATAGCCCAAGGACGAAAGGCAGGACGAAAGGCAAGACGAAAGGCAAAAGGGGCAAGAGACGACGTTGAAGCCATCCACGATTGCCATTGACGGTCCGGCGGCCTCGGGCAAGAGCACCGTCGGCGAGTTGCTCGCCCAGCGACTGGACTATCTCTATTTTGACACCGGCGTGATGTACCGCGCCGTGACCTGGGCGGCGCTGGAGCGGGGCATTCCCATTGAGGACGAACCGGCGGTGACGACGTTGGCGGAGCAACTCTGCATTGACGTCACTCCGCCGACGTTGGACGATGGTCGCCAGTGTACCGTCCTGGCCGACGGTGTGGACGTTACCTGGGCCATCCGTACGCCGGAGGTGGACGCCAACGTCTCCCCTGTCTCCACCTACCCAGGCGTGCGGCGGGCGCTCGTCGCGCAGCAGCGGCGGGTGGCGGCGGGAGGGCGGGTGGTGATGGTGG
>JAUXFI010000212.1 GCA_030620125.1 Anaerolineae bacterium | reverse complement strand
CGCTGTGATAGACCCCGAGACCGGGGCCGACGTGGTGCGCATGCGGCTCATCGAGCACCTGGCAGTAGACAAGGAGGGGTTCGCGCGCTACAAGTTCCGTCCCTCATCTCCCCTGTGCCCCCTGCTCCTGCGCTCCCTTGTCTCCTGCCTTTTGCTTCTTGCCTTCTGCACCTTGCCACTCCCCGCCCACGCATCTCTCAGCACCCCCATCGCTTCCTACACCATCAAAGTCACCCTCGACGCCGAGGCCAAGACGCTGACAGCGCGCGAGGTCGTCACCTACGTCAACACCACCGCCGATCCCATCTCTGACCTGGTCTTTCACCTCTACCTCAACGCTTTCCGCGACCAGAACAGCATCTTCCTGCAAGAGGCCGGGCCGGGGCACCGGGGCCACGCCTGGAACCCGGAGCACCCTGGCTGGATAGAGGTCACCGACATCCATTTGGCCGACGGCACCCCGCTGGCGCTGGAGGAAATCGAGGACGGCACGCTGGCCCGCGCTGACCTGCCCGTGCCCATCGCGCCGGGGGAGACGGTGCAGGTCGAATTGGAGTTTCGTGCCCAACTGCCCCGTGTCTTTGCCCGCACCGGCTACGCCGATGACTTTTTCATGGTCGGGCAGTGGTTCCCCAAGCTGGGCGTCTGGCAGGACGGAGCCTGGAACGCCCACCCTTTCCACGCCAACGCCGAGTTCTACGCTGACTTTGGCGCCTACGACGTGCACATCACCCTGCCCGCCGACTATGTCACCGGCGGGACGGGGGTCCCTGTCTCCACGACGGATAACGGCGACGGCACTCAGACCGTACACTACCACGCCGAGGACGTGATTGACTTTGCCTGGACCGCCTCACCCCGCTTCCGGGAGGCCACCCGCCAGGTGGACGTGGGGGTTCTCCCTCTCCCTGATAGGGGGAGGGCCGGGGAGGAGGTTGAGATCCTCTACCTCTACCTGCCCGAACACGAGTGGTCAGTCGAGCGGGTGCTGGATACGGCCGAGGCGGCAGTGAGCCACTATGGCCGCTGGTACGGTCCCTACCCCTACGCCCGCCTCACCATCGTGGACGTGCCCGACGACGCGCAAGGAGCTGGCGGGATGGAGTATCCCACGCTGTTCGCGGCCGGCACGATGAGCCTGCTCGGGCTGGGGCCGGGCGCGACGCGCAGCGGGATGGAACGGTCGCTCGAACTGCTCGTCGCCCACGAACTGGGCCACCAGTGGTGGCAGTCCATGGTTGGTTTCAACGAGGCCGAGGAGCCCTGGCTGGACGAGGGGTTCACCGACTACTCGGCGCTGCGGATGATGGAGACAGTCTACGGGAGCGACACCTCTGCCCTGGACGCCGGCAACCTACAAGTAGGTTACCTGCACCTGCGGCGAATGGAGTACCTGTTCAGCCCTCGGCTGCCGATGTACGGGCGGGCCTGGGATTTCGAGGGGATGATGGAGTACGGCATCGCGGCCTATTCCAAGCCGGTGCTCTCGTTGCGCACGCTGGAGCGGACCTTGGGCGAGGAGACGTGGCTGGACGTGATGAGCACCTTCTTCCAGCGCTACCAGTTCGCCCATCCTACCACCGAGGATTTCCGCGCCGTGGCGGAGGAAGTCTCCGGTCAGGATCTCTCGTGGTTCTTCGATGGCCTGGTCTACAGCGACGGCGTGCTGAACTATACTGTGACCAGCGTGGACGAGCACAGCGTCACCGTGGCGCGCCAGGGCAGCCTGATCATCCCGACCGAACTGCTGGTCACCTTCGGCGACGGCAGCACGGTGCTGGAGCCGTGGGACGGGGCGGAGGCCGAGGTCATCTTCACCTATCCCGACCGTTCCCCAGTGCAGAGCGTCGAGGTTGACCCGGAGCGTAAACTGGCGGTGGACCTGCGCTGGGCCGACAACGGACTGTCGCGCAGGCTTGAGGTCTCCCCGTGGCTGGCGCTGGTCACCCGGCTGCTCTACAATCTTCAGAATACCCTGCTGGCCTTGGGAGGGCTGTAGCTGTGAGCAGTTGGAGTGCCTTTCGCGTTGGCTTCTCCCGCGCCTTGCGCTATTGGAGAGTGCCGCTGATCCTGTTCGCCGTCAACCTGGCGAGCGCGCTGCCGCTGGCAGTACTCCCCGCGTTGAGTCTGGCCGCCGGGCTGGGCCACCTGCCCGCCATCCGCCAGGCCGCCGACGGCGTGGACGCCTGGCTGGTCATTGAGACGCTGATGTCACCGTTGAGCGGCGCTGCGCTAGGAAACGGGGGCTGGCCGGAACTGACGCGCTGGTTACAACAGGCGACGCTGCTGGGGCTGGTGACTGTGGGCGCGTTGCCCCTGCTGGCCTGGCTGACGTCTGCGTTTCTGAGCGGCGGCCTGTTGCTGACCTACGCCAAAGCGCCACAGCCCTTCGGCTGGCGTCGCTTCCTGTGGGGCTGCGCCCACTGGTTCGGCGCTTTCCTGCTGCTGGGCACGGTGCAGGGAATCGTCTCCATCCTGCTGTTGACCCCCGCCATCGGCATTGCCGTGGGAGTAGTCATCGCCGTCGGCGGTTGGCTGGCGTGGGTGGTCGTCCCCGTGCTGGCACTCGTCGCGGTGCTCTGTCTGGCGCTGGTAGAATACGCCCGCATCGTAGCCGTCGTAGGAGAGACGCGCAACGTCGCCCGTGCCTTCGGTGAAGCGATGCGTTTCGTCTTTCGCCACCCGCTGCAAGTGGCTGGATTGTACGGGCTGGCTCTTCTGCTGCTAGGCGCACTACAGGCGCTCTACCACTGGGGACTGATGCCACACCTGCCGCTCGACTGGTGGCCACTCGTGCTGATAGTTCAGCAAGTGTTCATCCTGGCCCGGCTGTGGGCACGGCTGGTGCGTTTGGCGGGGGGAGTGGTGTTGTATCAGGAATGAGGTATGGCGGCAGGTTCAGCGGACTGGGACATTCTTGACTTTGGGCAATAACCATGCTAAACTCATAATGGTTCATTATGCGCGTCGTGAAAGGAGGTGATGAGCCGAGCCTCACGTTCTGAGAATCTCGCATGCGGCTAAATTGAATTGCTAACAAAAGGAGGAACAAGAATGTGCAAGTACAGACTTTCCATATTCGTTTTGCTCATCACAGCCCTGATACTGGCGGCTTGTGGGCCTGCCGAGCCAAAGGTGGAAGGGTGCCTGGGAACCGGCAAGGACGCCCTCGTTGACCTCGAATGTCGCGAGATCACGGTTGCCATCGAGAACGCCTATCTGCCCTTTAACTACATCGAGATCGAGACGGGTGAGCCCGGTGGCTGGGACTATGACGCCTGGAACGAGATCTGCACCCGGCTG
>JAUXFI010000033.1 GCA_030620125.1 Anaerolineae bacterium | reverse complement strand
CCACTGTGATGGTGGGAAAATCACCCGTAGCCTGGCTCAATTCGACCTATCCAGCATCCCCCCGGGGGCCTCGGTCAGCGAGTCCACGCTCTATCTCTACCTGGTGAGCTCTTGCGACATAGCCGAGCGCACGCACGTAGTCACCGTATGTCGTACCAACGACAGTTGGTCCGAAACGTCGGTCACCTGGTACGACCAGCCTGACCACGCCGAAGAATACGGCTCTGCCTCGATCATAAGTCGGGACCACTGGGGGTGGTACTCGTTTGACGTAACCGACCTGGTGCGCGGATGGGTGAACGGCAGTTTCCCCAACAATGGCCTCATAATACGCGGCCCAGAGAGCTCAGGGAGCGACAGTGCCCGGTTGGGATTTGACACTCGCGATTGCGCTGGTACCACCTACGATCCATATCTGAGCGTCACGTATGTCGGAACGACGGCTATCCAGGAAGCGCCAGCGGTTGAGGCTAACTCCAGTCCAATCGGATGCGGGCTTACCATCAAAGATATGCTCGGCGCTTTCCCAGGTGCACCAGGGCATGGAGCGTTTGGAGCTTTTCAGGAAGCAACGTGCTCTCCTGACTGACGGTTGGAGATGCGCAAAGTCTGGAGGCGGCCACACTCTCTGGACACAAAAGCATCGGATCAAGGCAAGAGGCTCCCGACGGGGAGCCTCTTGCGCTGGACCACAAGTCAACAGCGGCGACGCAGCTTTCCATCCGCGCGGAATCCGTGTATACCAAGACGCGTGCCTGGCGCTGACGAAAAACTGTGGCCTGAACGCTTACCAATAATCAACGTGGACAGCCGGTGCTTGGGCTACTAATACACGACGGCACAAGTCCGTCACCAGTTGCACGATCGCCAGATCCCGGCCTCGTGCGGCAAAATCGCCCTCCAGACGGGGATCTGGCGATCCCCTCTGAGCAAATAACTGACGCAGGATTTCCGCCGAACTGTACCAGAGGGGAAACGACTTGTCCAGTCGTTTCCCCTCGCATCGTTCATGAACGCCAACGCTGCTTCCCATCCACTCGGAATCCGTGTATACTAAGACGCGTGCCTGGCGCTGATAAAGAACTGTAACAGACCGCGATTGGCATTGACACCCCTTTTGTGTAGCGGTAAAATAGCGATGGAAGAGAAAAATGGTGTCTGGAGCGCGCTTTGCGACTTCGTCCAGACCCGTCGCTTATTGGTGGAAGGAATAAGGGAGCTAATTGACCCATGGACATCCAAAACCTGCGCTGGTGGGGCTGGGGCACACTCGATCAGGACTACTCACTGGAATGCCGCACCACCTTCTGGCCCATGCTCAAAGAGCGGCTCGAACTGCCCGCCGACGCGCTTGAGCACGAGACACCGCCCGTCTCCCTCGAAGAAATTTCGCTGCGGCCGCCGCGCCTGGACGACCCGATGCTATCATCCCTGCGCAGCCTGCTGGGCGAGGAAGCGGTGTGTACCGGCAAACTATCTCGCGTCGAGCACGCCTACGGCAAATCCTACCGTGACCTGATCCGCATCCGCGCCGGCTACATCCCCAACCCGCCAGACGCCGTCGTGTACCCCAGCGACCAGGGGCAGGTCATCTCTCTGCTAAAGTGGGCGGCCGACCGAGACGTCGCCGTCATCCCTTTCGGTGGCGGCAGCTCCGTCCTGGGGGGCGTCGAGCCGGCGTCCAGCGACCAGGCCACGATCACACTGGACCTGGCCCGGCTGGACCGTGTGCTTTCGGTTGACCCCGTCTCGCGCACGGCCCGCATCCAGGCCGGCGCGACGGGGCCAGAGTTAGAAATCCAACTGAACGCGCAAGGCTTCACGCTGGGCCACTTTCCCCAATCCTTCGAGTTCTCCGCCCTCGGCGGCTGGATCGCCACCCGCTCGGCTGGCCAGAACTCTATTGGCTACGGCAAGATCGAGGCGCTCACCCAGGCCGTGCGGGTCGTCACCCCGGTCGGCATCGTCGAGACGAAGGACACGCCCGCCACCGCCGCCGGCCCCAGTCTACTGGAACAATTCGTTGGCTCCGAAGGCACTTGTGGCGTCATTACCGAGGCCACGATGCGTATCTGCCCCCTGCCAACGGCGCAGGACTATCGCGGCATCCTTTTCCATAACCTGGAGGACGGCGTCGCCGCTTTCCGCGCCCTGATGCAGAACCCCCAACTGCGGCCCGCCATCGTTCGCCTATCCGACGCGCCCGAAACGGCCGCCTCCGCCGCACTGAGCCACGAGCACCACGGCCTGCGCCGGCTGGCCGACCGTTTGATCGAGTGGTACCTGACCGTGCAGGGGCACGACCTTGCTTCGGGCAGCACCTTGATGCTGCTGGGCTTTGACGGGGCCGCCGAGTGGATCGCCCAGCAGTGGGACCTGGCGCTGGAAATATGCGGCGACCATCGGGGCCTCTCGCTGGGGCGAGCAGTAGGACGGTCGTGGAAACGCGACCGTTACGCCCAGCCCTACTTGCGCGATACGCTTCTCGGTCACTCCGTGCTGGTGGACACGCTGGAGACAGCCACCACCTGGTCTAACCTGGCGCACCTCTACGAGGCTATGACCAACGCGATGAAAGGAGCCATCGCGGCCACTGGCGGAGGGCCGGGCTACGTGATGACCCACGTCTCTCACGCCTACGAGCACGGCGCCTCGCTCTATTCGACCTTCCTGGGCCGCCAAGTGAGTGACCCCGATCCTCTGGCGAAGCAGGCCCAGTGGGAGGCGATCAAGCAGGCCACCACCGAGGCCATCCTGGCTGCTGGCGGCACGCTGACCCACCACCACGGCATAGGCCGCGACCACGCCCCGTGGCTCGAAGAAGAGGTGGGACCGGTGGGCGTCAAGGCGTTGCGGGCACTCAAGCAGGCTTTTGATCCCACCGGCATTATGAACCCCGGCATTCTCTTGATCCCATAAAGGAGACCAACATGGCCGAGATATCCCAAAACCGTCCCTTCTCTGCCGCTGTCCGCCGGGAGAACGTAGAGCGCCTGGCCCAGGAGGAATTTGACCTGTTGGTCATCGGCGGCGGTATCACCGGCGCGGCGGTGGCCCGCGATGCGGCAATGCGCGGCTTCCGCACCGCCCTGGTCGAAAAGGGCGATTTTGGCTGCGGGACCAGCAGTCGCTCCTCGCGGCTCATCCACGGCGGCATCCGCTACCTGGAGTATTACCAATTCAAACTGGTGTTCGAAGCCTGCAGCGAGCGGCGTGTGATGCGCAAGATCGCGCCCCGGCTGGTGCGCCCACTCCCATTCCTGTATCCGCTCTACCGCGGGCAGAAACCGCCCCCCTGGCAACTGCGCGCTGGTCTGACGATGTACGATGCGCTGAGCCTTTTCCGCAACGTCCAGCGCCACCGCTGGTTGCGTCCGCCGGAGGTGCAACGACGCGAGCCGCTGGTCGCCGGGCGAGGCCTGCTCGGTGCGGCCCGCTTCTACGACGCGCAGGTGGACGACGCGCGCCTGACGCTGACGACCGCCAAGTCCGCCCATCTCCACGGCGCAGTGATGGTCAACCACGCCCGCGTGGCCGGGCTGGCGCAATCGGGGGGGCGCGTTGCCGGCGCTCACGTCGTGGATGAACTCGGCGGGCGGGAGATCGAGGTTCGGGCCAAGGTCGTCGTCAACGCCACGGGCGTCTGGGTGGATGGCGTGTACGAACTGGACGAGCACTACACCGGGCCAATGACACGCCCGACCAAGGGCATCCACATGGTCATCCCACGTAGCCGACTGACCAGCCAGCACGCCGTGGCCTTTGACGCTCCTCGCGACGGCCGGCACGTTTTCCTCATCCCCTGGGGCGACTTTGCCCTCATCGGCACCACCGACACCGACTACCAGGGCGACCTGGACAACCCTGCCGCCGATCCGGACGACATCGAATACCTGCTGGAAGCAGTGCAGCACATTTTCCCCGGCGCACAGATCAAGCACGACGACATCATCAGCACCTTTGCTGGCCTGCGCCCACTCCTCTTCGCTCCGGGCGGCGCATACGCCGTGTCCCGCGAACACGAGATTGTAGAAAGCCCATCCGGCCTCATCACCGTCGCCGGCGGCAAACTGACCACGCACCGGCTGATGGGCAAGCAACTGACCGACCGTGTTCAGAAGAGATTGGCACAAGAGTTTGACATCCACGCCCTATCCGAGTGTCGCACCAAAGAGCCACTGGAGGGCGCGCAGATTGAGCGTGCACGAGTGAGCGGCGTGAACGAGAAAGTGGACAAACATCTGGCGGATACTTATGGCGACGACGCCATGTGGGTGCTGGCCTACGCAGAGGAGAACTCTAGCCTGGGGGAACGCATCGTGCCAGAGTTGCCCTACTTGATGGCGGAAGCCCTCTACGGCGTGCAACACGAGATGGCGCTGACGCTGTGCGACGTGCTCATCCGGCGCACCCACGTGATCTACGAGACGCGGAACGGGGGGCTGGATCAGGCCCGCGTCGTGGCCGAACTGATGGCCTCACGCCTGAGCTGGGACGAGGTGGAGGTCGAGCGCCAGGTGACCGACTACGCCGCGCAGGTGGCCCTCACCCAGCAGTGGCGAGCATTGCTCTGAATCTGATTTCACAGTATAATTTGACCACTCGTTGCAGCCAACGCCGCTAGTGCAGCGTGGCTGAACTCGACGTTATCTCACTGCGGAGAAGCACTGCGTATGGAAATTACCTGGTATGGACAAACTTGCTTTCGACTGAGCGAGCGGGGTCTGGCGAGCGTCGTGACCGACCCTTACCCACCTGACGTCGGCCTCACCTTTCCCCGCCCCCGCGCCAACGTCGTCACTTTCAGCCACGACGACCCCCAGTGTCGCTACACAAAAGGCGTGCGGGGACCGTTCAAACTGCTCGACGGCCCCGGCGAGTACGAAATCGGCGACGTATTCATCACTGGCATCGTCACCTTCGCCGATGGCAAGCGTGGAGCCTCGCGGGGCCTGAACACCATCTTCACCTTCGACTTTGGCAGATTGACCGTGTGTCACCTGGGACGACTGGGACACGTGCCCACCCAATCCCAGGTGGAGAATCTGGGCACTGTCAATATCCTGCTGGTGCCCGTGGGGGACGGCGGAAGTCTCAGCCCGACCCAGGCATCCGAGGTCATCAGCCTCTTTGAGCCTGGCATCGTCATCCCAATGCACTACAAAGTCCAGGGACTAAAAGTCAAACTTGGTGCCCTGGGTCGCTTCCTGAAGGAAATGGGCCTGGAAAAAGTTGACACCCAGGAGACACTCAAGGTCAACCTGTCCAGCCTAGCGGAAGAAACGCAGGTCGTCGTCCTGGAACCCAAACAACAAAATGGAGGATAAAGTGCGCAAATCTCTTATACTTGTCGCTGCATTGCTCGTGTTGGTGCTGGTCGCCTGCCAAGGAGAGGCCTCAAGCGAGGACGACATGGTGGAGTCGGGTCGCGCCCACCTGGAGGCTGGCGAGTACGCGGAGGCCATCGCCGACCTGGAGACTGCTGCCGAAGCGGACCCAGGCAACAGTGAGGCTCACTTCTTGTTGGGGCAAGTCTACAATCGGACTGGCGACCTGATGAAGGCGGCCGAGGAGTTTCGCACAGTGGTGGCGCTCGACCCCGACAACGGGGCCGCCCACCACAACCTGGGTGTGACCTACTTCCAATTGCAGGACCCGGGCTCCGCCGTCGCCGAGTTCGAGGTCGCCCTGAGACTGGATCCCGATGACCCTGACACCCACTATCAACTCGGCGCTACCTACCTCGTCCTCGCGCTCTCGGGGACTGACGCTGCGGCTTCGCCGGATGCGCAACTGTTGGAACAGGCCATCGCTGAATTCGAGGCCGCCCTGGAGCTCAAGGAAGACATGCCAGAGGCGCTGATCGGCATGGGGAACGTCTACATCCAGCAAGCGAACCACACAGCCGCTATCGAGGTGCTGGAGCGGGCCATCGAGCAAATCCCTGATTCGCCACAGGCATACTACGCGCTGGGAGGAGCTTATGCCCAGAGCGGTGATACGGAGGGAGCCTGCGAGATGTACAACCGCTTCCTGGAACTGGACCCGCCGCCAGCCTGGCAGGCTCAAGCAGAGCAAACGATGACCGCTCTAGGATGCCCGTAGTGAAAAAGGATCAAGCATGTTCAAGCTCCTGATGACCTGGAACATCCGATCAGGCCACGAAGATGACTACTTTGAGTTCGTGGTAAGAGAGTTCGGGCCAGGGCTGGCCAAACTTGGGATTCGACCCACCGATGCCTGGTACACCGCCTACGGCGACCGCCCGCAGATCCTCACAGGAGGCATCGTGGAGAGCCTGGAGAGCTTGCAGCAGGCCCTCGAGTCAGACGAATGGCACGAGTTGAAGGAGAGACTGCTCACCTACGTGACGGACTATAGCCAAAAGATCATCCGCGCCAGTGGAGGGTTTCAGTTGTAGGAGGATCGGTAACGGAAAAAATAACGGGCGTGGCTGATGTAGCCACGCCCGCTTCTCTGTACACAAAGTACACGCAATCAGCTATTCGCTCTTTGTGCTGCTCTCGCTGGAGGACTTGCTATCGCCGGAGGAATCGTTTTCCCCGGACTTTTTCTCCGTCTTCTTGGTGCTGCTCGGCGTCGCGGTGGATGACTTGGCGCGGTTATCGGTGACGTAAAAACCCGAGCCTTTGAATATGATGCCCACGGGCTGGATCAAGCGGTACACCTTGCCCCCACATTCAGGGCAAACATTCACCGGCTCGTCGCTCATGTGCTGCCTGCGTTCGAATCGCACACCGCAAGACTCGCACTGATATTCGTACAACGGCATGTCCTACCAACCTCCCACCTGGCTCTACCAACGGTATATTATACCGTAAACAGGTCACTTACGCAAGCGATTCCTGCACATTCAAACTTGATTGGCCTACCCTGATCCCAGGAGATCGCCAGTATCCAGTCTACAGCGATGTCGTCTGCGCTTTAGCCTCCGCACTCGCGACAAACCGCTGCTCGTCAATGACGAACCGCTCGTGGGTGGCCTCCCCAATCTGCTCCGTCTCGTCCCACGCCTCGACGCGGAATACCAACCGGCGACCCTCCACCTCCAGCAGTTCGGCGCGGGCACGGACGCGCATCCCCACCGGCGTGGGGGCCAGGTGGCGGACATCTATCCGCCCGCCCACAGAGGTCCGGCCCGGCGGGAGATGGCCCTCCAACGCCTGCACCGCCGCGCCCTTCATCAGCCCGACCAGCGCAGGGGTGCCAAAGACGGGCACCAGCCCGCTGCCCCAGCGAGCAGCCGTATCCGCCTCGGTCACGACCACCTCTACCTTGCCTACCAATCCGGGTGCGAGATCATTCATTGGTCACCTCGTCAAAAGCGGGATGATGAACCCGAAAAGACAGTACACGTCCAGCGCCGCCAGCCCGGCGAAAAAGGCGGCTATCGCCCAGGGGCGCAAACGCTGTGGCAGGACTCTCGCCAGCACGCCCAGCCCCAGCGCCGCCGCCACCCCGATTGGGAGGAGAGCCGGGAAGAGATAGCGGCCCTGGTGCTGGACAAAGGTCAGATTGTACCCCAGGAAGGAGAAAAGAGTAAGGAGAGCGGAGAGAGAGAGGAGGAGAAGTGAGGAGATTTGGGGGTTGGTGGATTGGTAGACTGGTAGACTTGTAGATTGGGGAGGATGGAGGTGTTGGAGGAGCCAGACGATAAAGCCGGCAATCAGCAGGGCGGAGAGCAGGGCCAGGGCCTGGTAAATGCGAGCCGGGAGCACCACGCCCATCCAGCCGAATTGCCCCCAGAAACTCTGAAAGGTGGTGCGGACCATACGGCTCAAAAGCCCGCCCCAGCCATAATCCGCCAACCAGGCGGAGGAAAGGGGCTGCCCTTCGACAACTTTGTTGTGCCGTGCCAGGCCCAGCGGGTCGTGCCAACCGTAGGTGAACCCGTTACGAATGAACCAGGGAGCAGAGAGCAGCAACGCCGGAACGAGCACCCAGGCCAGTTGTCCCGCCGCCCACCCCCACGTCCGGCGCTCCTGCCGCCAGCGGATCAGCACAGCAACCACGGCCACCCCCACGACAAAGTAAGCCGTCGTCTTGGTCAGCAACACCGCCGCCAACAACAACCCGACCGGCCAGGGGCGCTCGTGCCCCCCGCCGGCGTAGACGACCAGCGCCCACAGCGTGCCTCCCACCACCAGCTCCCCCAGCGCGTCGTTCTCCACCCCGGCGGTCATCGCTACGTGCTGGGGGATGAAGGCGATAAAGGCGACAGCCATCAACGCCAACTCGGGCCGCGCCGGGAAGACCGTCCGTACCGTCCCGAAAGCGACCAGCAGCAACCCAGCCCCGAACAGCACCGACAACAGCCGCAGCGGCAACACAGCGCCGCCAAAGAGCAGGTAAACCGGGGTCGCCAACAAATAGTAGAGCGGCGGTTGGTGATCCTCGTACTCCAGCGGTTCGATGGAGAGTTCCGGGGGAAAACGCTCCGCCGTGAGGCGCTCCAGATACGCCTGGTCGTAGTCGCCGACCTCCATGACCGGAAAGCCCCGCCCCTCGGCCAACGCGCGGACATAGTTGTAGTGGGCGGGTTCGTCAGGCACCTGCCAGGTGGGGGTGAGGGCCGCGTAGAGAACGCCAATCGCGACGTAAAGGACAATGATGGCGACCAGGAGGACACGGGGGGAGGATACACCAGGTTGGCTGTGTACTCCCACTACTATCCCACCACCTTTATCAATAGATCAGCCAGGTCACCATAGTCGTAGGGGGGGCGCTTACGCACGGTCAGGATACTTACCCACTGGTTGACCTCGTCAACCAGGTAGACCACGCGCCAACGGTCCAGCCTTAGCCGCCATAGTTCGATGTCAGTTTCTGACCACTCCAACCGTTTGCTGTGGGGCGGACGCGGATCGTTTTTCAGGCCACTTATCGCCCGTTTGACTCGCTGGCGTATGTGGCCTGGGAGACGCTTGACCTCGCGCCACACATCTGGCGGTATCCAGACCTCATAACTCATGCTGAACGTCCTCCCAGTGGAGCCAGCCGGCCGCCTCTGGGTCGCCTTCTGCTGCTCTTAGTTGTTCTAGAGCTATCCGCGCTACCTGAACGTCTTCTATAGCCTCCAGCCACTCTACGAGTTCTTCCCACTCGCCAGCGTCCAGCACGGCCAGTCGCCGTCCGCCTGCCGTCAAGAATTGAACAGAGGTCAACACCTCGCTTAATGCCATTACCTCGTTCATCGCCTTTCCCCCATCAAGACAGAAACGCTATCCGCCGCCCAACTCATCTCAGGGTGTAACACCATGGTTAAACCTGACCCTGCTTGCATTATAGCTTACCCATTACTACTGTCAACTGATTGTGACCTATGCTTCCGCACAAAAGCAGAAACCCACCAATGCCGCCTCTGACCTACGGCTCCTCGGGCTCCTCGTAGACCGGCGTCCCCGGCGCTACGCCCGCGATGCGCACCAACGTCCCCACCGGGGCCCAGTTGTAGAGCCGTTCCGCGTCTCCGATGTCGAGGATAATGCAGCCATAGGAGGCCGGCCAGCCGAGAACCCCGGCCCACAGCCTCCGTCCGCCGGCTGTGATCGGCAACTCGTGGATGCCATTGGCAAAGTCCGGCCCTTCCTGGTAGATCGCCATATAGTACGGCATTTCCAGGTCCCAGCGTGAGGCATGAGCGCTGGGCTCCTTGAAAAGCACCTGGAACTGCCCGGCGATGGTCGGCGTGCTCGACATCCCGCTGGAACAGGTGAGATCAAAGACCAACTGGTCGTTCTCGTAGGCGCGCAGCCGCTGCTCCGGCAAGCTGATCTCGATGCGCTTGCCGGGCACCAGCGGCTCGGGAAAGAGGACGTCAATTGAGGGGATGGCCAACTCCATTCCGATGGCCAGCGCCTCCGGGTCCACGTCGGGATTGGCCTCCTCCAGCCGCCACTGGGGAAAACCGAAATGGTAGGCAATGTCGAAGAAGGCGTCGCCGGGCTGGACCACGTAGACGCTCTCAGGGTGGCAAATGTGCGCCTCAGCCCGGTGCTCACCGGCGGTCAGCGCCGCCACCGCGCGCGCCAACACCTCGGCCACGTCCAGCAATCGCTCTGGCCCCAACTGTGGCGCGATCTCGAGCAGCCAGGCCCGCAGCGTTGCTTCGTCCACCTCCAGCAGCATACGGGCATCGCCCGCCGCATACTCAGGGACCGCCCGCAGCCAGGTCGCCACCCGTTCCGGCGGGGCCACGAACTCGGCGTGATAGTCTGTCAACGGGTCGTCGGCGACGAGCGTGAAAGGCTGCGTCAGCAGCGACCGGGCCAGCGTATAGGCCGGCTCCGGTTCAGAGAGGCGAGGTGGCACAGTCGCCATCACCAACTCCACCTCCCCACCCGAAGCGGGAGGGAGTGCCAGCGCCTGGAGTACCCGCGCGGTGCTGGTCTCCACGTCGAGCGCCGTCCCAGGCTGACCAGGAAGAGGCACCACACCCTCCGCGCTGATCTGCAACTGGGCGTCTACCGGTGGCACGGCAATGAGAGGGAGCACTCTTTCCAGCACAGCCGCGACCTGCGCCGAGTCCGCCAGGACGACGAGCGGCTCTACCGAATGACCCCGCAGCCTGAGTCGCCAGGTCGCCGGAATCTGCTCGTACCACGGCCCCTCACGGGCGACCTGGTAGGCCGCCATCGCAGTGCCGGCATAGTCGTATCCCTGCCCTACGTCGGTCCAACTCAGTCGCCAAAAGTGCTCCCCGGCCCGCAGCCCGACCCCTTGAGCGGCAGGATCGGGCAGACTCTCGGCCAACGCGCCCGTGGCTTCCTCCACGGTCAGCCCGCCCACGTCCACGTCCTGGACGGAGACCCCCGGGTAGATGCGATCGGCGTAGGCGGAATGGCGAGCAAGCATCACCACGCCTGCCACCACGCAGATGACGAGCAGGGCTGCCAGGCCCGCTGTCATCAGACGCAGCCACTTTGGCACGTCTTTCGCGCTCCTCTGCACACCCAAATCACTCAATCAAATCACTCAATCGTCGCCAGGAACTGCCGCGCCATCGCCCCCACGTCGCTGTCGGTGCGGATGCCCTCCCAGGGGTCGCCCGGCCGCACCAGGTTGACCACGACGATGTTGGCCCCATTAAAGATGGCGCTGCGCGCCTCCTTGAGGTCCACACCCCCGGCGGCAGAGATCAGCACGTCAAACTTGGAGCGCACGCGGCTGACGTGCCTGTACTTGATCATCTTCCCGCGCGTGCCCTCCTCGTCCCGACCACGGTGCAGCACGACCACGTCCGGCGGCCTCCTCAACTGCCTGACCACCTTCAGAGGATCGTCCACGCCGAGCATGTCAATCATCGAATCCATCCCCAACTCGGTGCAGCGGGCGATGAAGAGATCGAGCACCTCGGGGGGCGAACTGCCGATGACGGTCGCCGCCGTCGCGCCGGCCGCCCGCACCATGTCCACCTCCCCCAGTGCCCCGTCCACCGTCTTCAGGTCGGCGACGAGGTGGCCGCGCCAGAGGGCGCGAATCATCCGGATACCGCCCGTGCCCTCCCGCTTGATGAAGGGCGTCCCGGCCTCGATGAGGATACGCTCGCTGCCCTTTGGCAGGCTCAGGACATCGCGCACGATGGTGGGCAGGACACGCTTCACGAGCCCTACGTCATAGTTGAAGGCGATCTGCAGATAACGGATCTTATGGTCGAGCATGGTGGCCGCTCAACCCGTCTGTCTCTGTCCCTCGACGATGGAGCCAAGCGCTTGGCCCAGGTCGGAGGGTACAAAGATGACGATCTTTTCCGAAGGATCGGAGGCAATGTCGCGGATCGTCTGCAGCGTGCGCAGGTGCAGCGCCCCCTTGCTCCTCGACAGAGTCTCCGCTGCCTGCCGCAGATTCTCCGAGGCGGTAAGCTCACCCTGAGAAGCGATGATCATCGCGCGCCGCTCCCGCTCCGCCTCCGCCTGCTTGGCCATAGCCCGCTTCATCTCGGCCGGCAGCTCGACCTCCTGTATCTTGGTGGACTCGACGTCCACGCCCCAACCGTTCGTCTCGGTGTCCACGATCTCCTTGATGCTCTCGGCGATCCGTTCCCGCTCGGTGAGAACGGAGTCCATCTCACTGTTACCGATCACGTCTCGCAGCGCCGCCTGTGTGTACTGGCGGATCGCGTACACGTGGTCCTGGATCTTTATGATCACGTCCTCCGGGCTGATGACCTTGAAGTAGACCACCGCGTTGACGAGCATGGGGATGTTATCTTTAGTCATCACCTCCTGCCGTGGGATGTCGGCCGTCTTGATGCGCATGTCCACCTTGCGCATCGTCTGGTAAAAAGGGATGATAAAGGTCAGGCCAGGTTCGCGCGTGCCAGCGTACTTGCCCAGTGTGAAGACCACACCCCTTTCGTACTGGTACAGCATCTTGACCGCCGACAGGAGCAACGTGATGACTATGACGAGACCGGCGACAAGAAAACAACCGCTCAAAGCTACCCACTCAGTCATGATTTACCTCCTTGTTGCGCTTGCGATAGGATTACCGACGATGGGGATATTGTAGCATGTTCAGCCCGGCAGCGCAAACCCGCCCATCCCAACTTGCACGCCCACCGGAACCTCGTATAATGACCCAAAATCGTATCTTTTCAATATCTTGGGGCAATCGCACTTTCTCGCTCAAAGCCCCCGTCCCCGGGGGCGGCTCGGACAAGGTTTGCTCCGCGAATTTGCCCCCGAGACGGGGGCTGGGAGCGTTGAGATTATTCTTGCCCCAATTTTTTGAGAGGATACGTAAATTCGCCCTATGGTTCTG
>JAUXFI010000197.1 GCA_030620125.1 Anaerolineae bacterium | reverse complement strand
CGGACGCCGCCGAGCGGATCGCAACGCTGCTGGAGCGGTACGAGACCATCCATGCCCAGCGCGTGGACGAGATCGCCGCCTATGCTCAGACCGGTCGCTGCCGCCACGGCTACATCAACGCCTACCTGGGCGGCCGCACCATCGAACGCTGCACCGCCTGCGACAACTGCATAGAAATCCAGCCCCCGCCCGACGCCGGTCTGCCCGGCGAGCGGGAGCAATTGTTGACCATCCTGCGCTGCGTATCGGACGCACCGTGGAGTTGGGGACGGGCCAGCCTGGTGCGCATCCTGTGCGGCGATGATCGCGCTCGCTCCGGTAGGCAGCCACTCCACGAGAAAGCCCGCGCAAATGCCGGTTTTGGGGCACTGGCCTTCCGTTCGCCGATAGCCGTTGAGCGTATGCTGGATCGGCTAGAGAGCGGTGGTTTTCTGCAAGCGCGTCACCTCGACCATGGCGGTGTCGTGCTTGATCTTATGCCTGCGGGCAAGGCGGCGCTACAAGACCCAGCCGCGCTTGATGGCCTGCTCAGTCCGGCGAAGGAGCCGCCACCACCGACAAGACCACGCAGGCCGTCTAAGGAAGCATCCAAGAAAGATGCGGTGGGACTGGATGTGGACGAGGCACTGTTCCAGACGCTGCGCTCGTGGCGGCTGGAGCAGGCCCATGCGCAGGAGGTGCCGCCCTACGTTATTTTTCACGACAGCCATCTGCGCGCCATCGCGGCGCACCGGCCCGTCACGCTGGATGCTCTATCCGAGTTGAAGGGTCTTGGCCCGCGCAAATTGGAGCAGTATGGGGCTGCGGTGATCGAACTGGTGCACAGGCATCTGGAAGGAGGGACGGATGAAGCGCAAACTCGAGATTGACTGGATGGAACTGGACGCTGCGTTCCAAACCGGCTCGTGGGAGGAAAAACTGGCGCCTGATCTTTTCGTGCACCGCGCCTGGAAGGGATATCTCTTCGAGGCGCTGGATGCGTTGGAGGAGCAGGGGTACATCAGCCAGACTCGCCGCGCCAAGTCGGTGACGCTGACGGAAGAGGGGATGCTTCGGGCACAGGAGATCGAGGAACGCTATACATTTTGAGTAACTGCTCAGGCTACCCTCCCGCAGGTTACAATTATCTGTGTTTGCGGGTTTGAGTAGCCGATTGAGGCGCGCTTTTACGCCAAAAACACGCTCAAACCTGCGGGAGGGTGAGCAGTTACCATTTTGAACTGACGGGAGGCTTGCTATGCCACGAGGGGTTTGGGTGTATGACCCAGGCGCAGGCGGGGTCAAGATTCCCGAGGCGGTCAAGCGCCGGACCGAACAGCGTATCCGGCGCTACGCCGAGCAACACTTCGCCGGGCGGTATACTCGCCTGGAGATCCGCTTCCGGGGTAAGTTCTGCTACATAGATGCTTATACCGAGCCGGTGGACATGCCCGGCTGGCCCCCGCCCGACTGGCCTGAGAGCCGGGAGGAGCACCTGGAGCGGCTGCGCAACACACCCACGCACCTGTGTCGTCTGCGCTACTTCGGCGACGAGGAGCGGTGGGGTTTTGCCTTCTACACCTACAGCAACGAGAAGTACGAGTTGTCCGTCTTCCCCTCGGGCGACTTCCACGGCACGCCGGAGGAGGCGTTCGACACGGCCGCGGGCGTCTATCTGACGTGAGGGGTGTAGATCGGCGCGGGTGAGCGCCAATGCCTCAGAAGAGGAGTGGTTGAACAGAGTAGCAGGAAGTGTTACGATTTGAGCCTGCTCGCGGACAGAGAAAACGAGCGCGTAGGAGGAAAGTACTTATGGCCCGCATGTATCCCAACCAGCTCGACCCAGATACCAAGAGCGCCGCGGAACGACAGCTCTACAAGGCCTTCCGCGACGGTCTAGATAACGACTATACCGTCTTCCACAGCGTCGCCTGGCTGTCGCTGGACGGCGAGGGCCGTCCCCGCGACGGAGAGGCTGACTTCGTCATCGCCCACCCCCAGCGTGGCATCCTGGTCCTGGAAGCCAAAGGCGGTGCCATCCACTACGACCCCCACACTGATTGTTGGACCAGCACTGGCCGACACGGTCGGACCCACGAAATCAGAGCCCCCTTTGTTCAGGTGCGGTACAGCAAGTATGCGCTGCAAGAGCAGCTCCAGAATATGCCAAACATGCCTCGTCGCCGCATCAATGTCGGCCACGCCGTTGCCTTCCCCGATGTCGTCGTTGGTGAGATATTGCTGGGTCCGGATAAGCCGCGCCAGATCATCCTAGATGCCACTGACTTAACCGACCTGTCTGGATGGGTCGGACGAGCCCTGGCTTATTGGCGCGGTCAGGAGAGCCAGCGTGTCACCGCTCCCGGTGAAGAGGGAGTCCAGGTGCTCATGGACCTATTAGGCAAAGTCCGGGAACTGCGTCCTGCCCTATGGGGTGACTTCGTGCAGGAGCGAGCACAACTCGTCCGCCTCACCGAGCAGCAGTATATGATCCTCGACGCACTCCAGAGGCAACGCCGAGCGGCTATCTGCGGATGTGCTGGGTCTGGCAAGACTATGCTGGCCGCCGAAAAGGCCACCCGCTTGGCACGTCATGGATTCCGTGTCTTGTTCACCTGTTTCAATAAGCACCTGGCTGCTGACCTGCGGGCCCGGTTGAAGCCACCCGCCGACCTCGACATCGTCAATTTCCACGCTCTGTGCTACAACCTGGCCCAGCAGGCTGATGTGCTGCCGGTGAAGCGAGACGACCGGCGTTTCTTCGATCAGCAACTGCCCGAGGTGCTTATGGACGCCGCTGATGCCTTGGGTATCTGCTACGACGCCGTCATTGTAGATGAGGGACAGGATTTTCGCGAAAACTGGTGGGTCCCGCTGCAAATGCTACTACGCGACCCCGATGACGGTATCCTCTACATATTCTATGACGACAACCAGCGCCTCTACGTCCGGCACGGTACGTTCCCCATCCAGCAGCCACCCTATTGTCTGACCGTGAACTGTCGCAACACTCAGAACATCCATCAGATGGTCGTGAAATTCTACGAGGCTGAGGTTTCTCCCTCCGCACGTGGTCCTCACGGCCGACCGGTGGCAGTGGTTTCCTACGAGGATGCACAAAGCCTGCGGCCAACCCTGCAAAACATTCTGCGCTGGCTGACCGTGGACGAGCATGTTCCCACAGACGAGATTGTCGTACTCACACCCCGGGCGCTGAGCAAGGACTGGCTCTTGCAGGGCAGTGCTAGCGAAGGGCCGCTGTTGACTGACATCTGGCCGACACCACGAGGCCAGGTCTATTGCACTACGATTTATGATTTCAAAGGATTGGAGCGCGCCGTGGTCATTCTGGCGGACATACGCCGCTGGCCGCCCGAGTGGGATAGCATGGTCCGGCTGCTCTATGTGGGTTGCTCACGCGCCCGCAACCATCTGATCGTGCTTCTGGCTCAGAATGCTCCCCGAAAGGTGCAGAGGGCCTTCGCGGCGACCGGGGGTCGCAAGTAGCACGGCGGGGTGGACTGACAGGGCATTGCAGGTGAGAATGCCACGCTAACGGTGATTGTTCGCTACATGGGAGATTGGCTGGATGGAATTGGACGTTGTCTCTCCCCGATTTCACCATTCGCCGGGCCTGGAAGGGGTATCTCTTCGAGGTGCTGGACGCGCTGGAGGAGGGGTGGTACATCAGCCAGACTCGCCGCGCTGGTACTGGGCATCCACGCGGCGTTGCAGCAGGTGGATCTTTACTTCTTAATCCCGCACATCATGGGGCGGCAGGTACGGCTGCACCCGATGGTAGTCATCATCGGCATCATCGGCGGGGGCATGCTGGCCGGCGTGCTGGGCATACTGCTGCCCGCGCCTACAATCGCCTCTGGCGTCGCGCTGGCCCGCTATGTATATTGCTAGTTGTTGGACCTGCCTCCCTGGGAAGACCCGGACGCGGTATCATCTCAATATCTTGGGGCAAGGGCAGTGTAGGGCGGTTTTGCTAACCGCCACATGGTCGGATAGCAAATCCGACCTACTTTCGCCCCAACTTT
>JAUXFI010000004.1 GCA_030620125.1 Anaerolineae bacterium | reverse complement strand
TCACACGTAGACAGCAACGGCGATGGCACAATCGTGGTCATAGAACAAAACAGTTCACTTGATGGCAGCAACACACTTACCGTCAATGACTGGGTTGTAAGCAATGCGGTTAGTGGCTGGTTGCACGACCCTGGCAGCGACGCAGCCTTTAGCGCCGCGCCGCTGGCCGGCCAACCGCCGTTGACCGTTGCCTTTACTGACACCTCCACCGGTTTTATCACTACCCAGTTATGGGATTTTGGGGATGGTTCGACCTTGCTCGTCCCAGGTGGCATAACTGGCACGGCGCAACACCCCACCCACACGTATGCCTTTACCGGTACTTTTTCCGTCAGCCTCACCGTGAGCAGGCCGGTCGGGAGCGACACAGAGATAAAGACGGATTACATCCGGGTCAGTGACAAACCCATCATCGCCAATTTCACCACCCATCCCGCCAGCGGCCCGCCCCCGCTTGCCGTCCAATTCACCGATGCGTCGGCTGGCGACATCACCGCCTGGCGGTGGGACTTTGGCGATGGTTCGACTTTGCTCACCACAGGTGGTTCGACTTTGCTCACCACAGGTGGCATCACCAGTACGCAGCCTAGCCCCACCCACACCTACGCCGCCAGCGGGGCCTACACGGTCTCCTTGACTGTCTCAGGCTCAGGTATCACCGACACTTTTACCCGTCCCTGTAACGTCACCGTCTACGAAAGCATCTATCTCCCTCTCATCCTGCACAGCTATACGTCGCCACCTGCGCCGTGTGTCGAGGGGATCGCCAATGGTGGCTTTGAGGACGACAGTGCCTGGGTGCTTCCCGATACCGACTACCCCGCTAACTACACCACGGTCATAACCCACAGCGGCGACCGCTCCATGCGTGTGGGCATCGTCGAGCCAGACGACAACCGCTACAGTTACTCCTCCGCTCGCCAGACGGTGGCTATCCCCGCCGACGTCGTCAGTGCCACACTTGGTTTCTGGCTCTATCCCGTAAGCGAGGAGCCACCGGCTTCTGCCATCCAGAGAATCACTCTGGCAGGTGATTGGCAATACGTGCTTGTCCTCAATCAGGATGACCAGACGCTAGACACGTTGCTTCGGCAGCGCACTGACGACCGCCAGTGGGCGTTCCACCAATTCGACCTGGGAGTCTACGCCGGTCAGACCATCAAGCTGCAATTTGGGGTCTGCAACGACGGCGTGGATGGCGTCACGGCGATGTACGTGGACGACGTGTCGCTGGAACTCTGCGGCACGGCGACGCAGGGGGGGTTGGACGTCAAACTGGGGCGCTTTGGCGAAAAGTTGACCGACGTGGCTACCGGTGCGACGCTACCAACCGCTGGTGCGCAGCCGGTCGCGTTGCCTCACGAATAGTAGTAACCTTTTCTCGAGGCAATTCATGAACTTGCGCTTTTTGACAAGGCGTGGTATATTTCAGGTGGCCCTGCTGTGCGCGTGATCGCTGTCTTTGTGTTTTGAGCCAACACCTACAGAAACGGGAGCTGTCTCTTCAGAGAGGAATGCGATAGCCTACGGGCAAGGCAGACCGCTGAGCAGGCTCCCACCTGCGAAAGCAGGTTCAAAACCATCAGCACACGGCATGGCGGGGTTCGGTCTGATTATGATTGCAAACGCCACCGGCTTATCGGTGGCGTTTGCGCGTCTGTTCTTGACTTGATTCTCTCTTTGTGCTATCCTCTCTCTCACATCATCCAGTGCGAGGTGCCCCGTGTTCCAAGAACGAGTTGCTAACAACATTCATGTTTTTACCAGTGAGATGTACGCGCAGGTGACGGCCGGGGGGATCGTGACTCGCGAAGGAGTGATCCTCGTAGATAGCCTGCCGTTTCCTGTCGAAACGCGGGAGATGGCAGATTTCGTCGCTCGCGTCTGCCGGTCTGATGTGCGATACTTGATCCTGACCCACTATCACGCCGATCATACCTATGGCGCTTATCTTTTCCCCCAGGCTGACGTGGTGGCGCATGCCCGTTGTCGGGAGTTGCTGGCGAAAATCGCCGCTCCAGCGTTGGAAGAAGCAAAGGTCGAAGAGCCCGAACTGGAGGAGGTGGTGATTCGTTCGCCTGACATCACATTCGACGACGGAGAGGTGAGCCTTCAGTTGGCAGGAAAGGTCTTGAGGCTGATCCACTCGCCCGGCCATACGCAGGATTCGATAATGGTGTACGTCGAAGAAGACCGCGTGCTGTTTGCAGCCGACACGGTGATGCCGGTGCCGTCCATTGTGGACGGGGATATGGAGACATTCAGGACTTCTCTGCAGAAAGTGACAGAGTTGCCGGTGGAGAACCTCGTGCAAGGACACGGCGAGGTGATCCTGCGCGGAGAGGTAAAGGATGTGGTGAAGGCCAGCCTGGCTTATCTGGACAAGATCGAGACCAAGGTGGCCGAGGTGATCAAGAGCGGTAAGGAGAGGGAGATACTACAACAGGTCAGCATACAATCCTGTGGTTTGTCGCGCATTCCGCTCAACGGGCTGGTACAGCAGATCCACGTGGCAAACCTGTTGGCCTTGTACGATCGAATGGTATCCCGTCCCCCCCTCTAATCCCCCCCCATAGGGGGGAGGTAGTAGGTTCGTCGCGCATCTACAGCCGATATTTCAGCAGCGTCCAGATCGCCTGCAGGCCATCGCGCCAGTCAATCTTTTTACCCTCGTCGAGCGAGCGGGGCTGGTACGAGATCGGCACTTCGTGGATTTTGACCCCTCGTAGCAGCAGCTTGCTGGTCACCTCTGGGCAGAACTCGAAGCCGGTGGATTGTAGATTGAGACTGCGCAAAAGGTCGGTGCGGAAGAGTTTGTAGCCGGTCGCCTCGTCGGTGATGTGCGAGCCGTACAGCAGGTTGGCGATCCAACTCAGCAGTCGCCCGCCCCAGTAGAAACTCCACGACGAGTGGGGGTTCCGGCGCAGATTGCGCGATCCATAGACCACCTGCACCGCCGGGTCCTCGAAAGGGGCCAGCAGGCCAGGATACTCCTGGGGGTCGTACTCCAGGTCGGCGTCCTGAGTGATGACGATGTCGCCTGTGACGTGCTCCAGTGCTGTGCGGATGGCTGCTCCCTTGCCCTGGTTGCGCTCGTGATACACGATCTTGAGCGAGTTGGGCCTGCGGGTGGCCAGGGCGGCCAGAACCGCGCCGCTGCCGTCAGTCGAGCCGTCGTCCACGACGACGACTTCTTTCTCAGTGGTGTCGAGCTCGACTGCCAGCACGCGCTCAATGACCTGCGCGATGGTCGCAGCCTCGTTGTAGACCGGGATGATAACCGAGAGTTTCATCTGTATTCCGCCCGCACCAACCTGGATAGACCCTCTCGCAGTGAAACCTGAGTTTCCCATTCCAGCACTTGCCGCGCCCTGCGCGCGTCGGCCTGGGAGAAGCGCACCTCACCGGTCTGCGCTGGCGCAAAAGTTGGGGCGAGGCTCGTGCCCAGCACTTTATTCAACACTGCCGCCAATTGCAGTATGCTCGTCTGTTCCCCACCGGCCACGTTGAAGAGGCCTCCGATGGCAGCCTCCTGCTCACACGCCAGCAACATCGCGCGGGCCACGTCTTTTACGTACACAAAATCGCGCGTCTGTTTCCCGTCGCCATAGATGGTTGGGCGCTCCCCCCGGGCCATCCGGGCGGCGAAGATGCTGATCACGCCCGAGTAGGGATTGGCGGGGTCCTGGCGCGGACCGTAGACGTTGAAGCAACGGAGCACGGTGGTCGGCAGGCCGTAGCTGGCGTGGAAGGCGCGGCAGTACATTTCGCCCATTGCTTTATGCGCTGCGTAGGGTGACAGAGGGCGTGGCGGTAGTTTCTCTCCCAAAGGGAGCGCTGTGTGGTCGCCGTAGACCGCTGCCGAGGAGGCGAAGACGACCCGCTGTGTCCCTGCCCGGCGCGCGGCGTCCAGCACGTTCAATGTCCCGTCCACGTTGACCCGGTGAGTGTGCCGGGGATCCTCCAGCGACGCCTGCACCGAAGCAATGGCCGCCAGGTGGATCACGTAATTGCATCCGGCCACTGCCCGTTCTGTCGTCTCCGGGTCGGCCACGTCCCCTTCGAGCAGCTCAATGTGGCCCACGACATTGGCCAGGTTCTCCCGCCGGCCAGTGGAAAAGTCGTCCAGCACGCGCACTCGCTCGCCGCGCTCGACCAGTGCCTCGACCAGGTGGGAGCCGATGAAGCCAGCCCCGCCGGTGACCAGGTACAATGTCATTTTGCTTGTTCCTCTAGCAGTCCCCTGATGCGCGCGGCGATCATCTCAATGGCGACCTCGTTGAAGCCCCCCTCCGGGATAATGCCGTTGGCGTAGCGCTTGCTGGGCTCTACGAATTCCAGGGGCATCGGGCGCACGGTCGAGAGGTATTGGTCGCAGACCGACGCGATGCTACGGTCTCGCTCCTCGATGTCTCGTCGCAACCGGCGGATGAAGCGCACGTCGGCGTCGGTGTCCACGTAGAGTTTGACGTCGAACAGTTCTCGCAGTGCGGGTTCGGTAAAGACCAGGATGCCCTCGACCAGGATCACCGGCGACGGTTCGACTTGGCGCGTTTGCTGCGTGCGCCTGTGGGTCGTGAAATCGTAGATCGGGATTTTCACAGCTCTCCCTGCGCGCAGTTCTTTCAGGTGCTCAATCAGCAGTTCAGTCTCCAATGAATCCGGGTGGTCAAAGTTGACCTGGGTGCGCAGGTGCGATGGAAGATGGCTGCTGTCGCGGTAGTAGGCGTCGTGGGGGATGTAGGTGATGTGCTCGGCCCCTACGCGGTGGAGAATCTCGTTTGCCACCGTCGTCTTGCCCGAACCGGTTCCACCGGCCACCCCTATCACGATAGGTTTCATTTTCTCTCTTCCACCCGGCATCCAATATCCAGTATCAAGCACAGGAAACCACCCCACAGGGTCAGTCCGACCGCTGCCAGTAGCATGCCACAGGCCAGGCCGGTGGAAATCACGGCGGTCAGCACGTCAGCTCTCCTCGCCCCCCGCCAGCGCTGAGGGGAGGTCGCCCGTGACCGAGACCTCGTCAGTGGTTTCCTCGCGTAGCCAGAAGCGGCGCACAGGCCACGCCACGCTTGCCACTATTCCGGCGACGAGAAGCGCCAGCCCTATGCCGGTGGGCCAGAGGCCGGGATTGAAGGTAACGGTCAGCCGCGCGTAGGGAACGCTGACGAGTTCCAACGTCACGTCGTCCAGCGTCAGTTCCGTATCTCCCTCCACCACAGTCTCGGTCGTCAGCCGTCCGGGCGGGCTGTGGTAGACCTGGGCGAGCACAGGGCTGTGGGCCTCGACGTCGTGATCGGGTCGTGGGGCCAGCCGGACGATCAGTTGGGCCTCCGGGATGGCAAAGTACTGATCCTCGGTGAGGGCTATCGTCAGTTGGGTGGACGGGTCAGCCTCGGCTGTTTGCTGGAGCTCCAGTGGCTGCCCCGTGCTATCGGCAGCGCTGGCCCGCACGCCTGGCCCACGCTCTTCGACAAATGCCACGATGCCGGGGCTGTGCATCACCGTGTGGGCATCTTCGTTCAGCGCGACCCAGTCTTCGGCGCCGGGCAATGTGACCCGCTCGCCGCTCTGGACGATCAGCCCCTCGACCTGCCAGCCCCACAGGTAGGTGACGAGCAGCCCGATCAGCAGCAGCAAGGCCCCAACGTGAGCCGACAAGGGGAGCAGGTCTGCCCAGGGCCAGCGGTCGGCCTGGAAGAGTGGGGGGGTGCTCAGCACTCGATAACGGTGGCGGCGCAGGTCGTCCGCCACGTCGGGCAGGCGCGCGCCCGAGAGTGTCTGCCATTCTCCCGTGGGTTCCGCCATCTCCCGGTTGCGACGCAGCCGGTCGCCGCTCTCCAGGAGCCGGAGCAGCAGGCAGCCGGCGAGAAACGCCAGCAGTGCGCGGAAGCCGGCGGAGCGCGTGATGGTGAACAGGCCCAGTGTCCGCAGCGTCAAAGTTGCTTCTCCAAAGCGGGCCTGCGCTTCGGAGAGCCACTGCGCGTATGCTACCGGGTCTGCCAAAGGCATCTGGGGCAGCCAGGCCGTGACTATCAGGCCAGCCGCGATGGCCAGCAGCAGGATAGCCAGTAGGCCGTCGCTGGTCGTAATCTGCCATACGGTGCGCCAGGGGTCGCGTCGTGGGGTTTGAGCGATCATTCGTTCTTTATCAGATTAGTCTTTACAGTAAAAAGGCCCCATCCGCGGGGCCTGCATCAGGAGCCACCCTTGGGAATTGAACCCAAAACCTACCGCTTACGAAGCGGTTGCTCTGCCGATTGAGCTAGGGTGGCATACCTGAATTATACCAGCATCGCAATTCGTTGGCAAATCGCAACTGCTCAGGCTACCCTCCCGCAGGTTACGATTTGCTGTACTCGCAGGCTTGCATAGCCGTTGGGAGTGGTAGTCACGGCCAATCAATGCAACGGAGGGATTGGGACTGCTTGCATTTGTGTGGCCTATGGGTATAATGATGGGTAGCATTGAGGGAGTTGAGGGGGTCTATGCTGCGAGGTCTATTCAAGAAATCCGGCGCTGACTTTGATAAGCGCGAGATCGGTCGGCTGCAAAAAGTGGTCGAGCGTATCAACACGCTTGAGCCAGAGTTCGAGGCGCTGGACGATGACCAATTACGGGCCAAGACGGAAGAGTTCCGCCAGCGCCTGGCGGGTGGCGAGACACTCGACGACATCCTGATCGAGGCCTTTGCGGTCGTGCGCGAGGCGGCCAAGCGGACCATCGGCATGCGTCATTATGACGTGCAACTGGTCGGCGGTTTGGTTCTTCATCAGGGGAGGATCGCCGAGATGAAGACTGGCGAGGGGAAAACGCTCGTCGCCACGCTGCCGCTCTATCTCAACGCACTGGAGAGCAAGGGCATTCATCTGATCACGCCCAACGATTATCTCTCCAAAGTGGGTGTGCAATGGATGGGGCCGATCTATCACGCGCTGGGCGTGTCAGTGGGTGTGATCCAGTCGGCTGCCGCCGATTCCAGCCGGGGCTCCTTTCTCTTCGACTCCGACTATCCCTCGCACGACGACCGTTTCCTGAATCTGCGACCCGTCTCGCGCCGCGAGGCCTACCGGGCCGACGTCACCTACGGCACCAACAACGAGTTCGGGTTCGACTACCTGCGCGACAATATGGCTCGTGATCTGAGTGAGTGTGTGCAGCCGGAACTTGTCTATGCCACCGTTGACGAGGTGGACAACATTCTGATTGACGAGGCGCGCACGCCGTTGATCATCTCTGGCCCAGCCGAGGAATCCTCGGAGCTTTATCGTCGCTTTGCTGACATTGTGCGCCGGGTACGCCCCAGCAGCCCAGAGAGCGTCGAGCTGGAAGAGCCAGATGGCGACTATGTGCTGGAAGAAAGAACACAGATCGTCACGCTGACGGATCAGGGAGTACAGCGGGTCGAGCAGACGCTGCCAGAGATCGGGGAAGAGGAGAGCCTCTACGATTCCAAGCACGCCCACATGCTGCCCTACCTCGACAACGCGCTGCGGGCCAGCGTCACTTACAGGCGCGACAAGAACTATATCGTCAAGGACGGCGAGGTGATCATCGTGGACGAGTTCACCGGCCGGCTGATGTACGGGCGGCGCTTCTCCGAGGGGCTGCACCAGGCAATCGAGGCCAAGGAGGGGGTGCAGGTGCGGCGCGAGAGCCTGACCTATGCCACCATCACCTTTCAGAACTATTTCCGCATGTACGAAAAGCTGGCCGGTATGACCGGCACGGCCAAGACGGAGGAGGAAGAGCTCCGGAGTATCTATAACCTGGACGTGGTGGTGCTTCCCACCAACGTCGAGTATCGCGCCGCCTACGGCGACTTGGTCACTCGCAAAGTACAGGTAGACGAGGTCGAGGAAGTCACCTTTGCCGGAGTGCTGAACATCTCCACTCTCGTAGGGGAGGGTGGGGGGGGTAATGTGAAGGTGACTACCTACGAGCCCCCCGACGGGAACGGGCGGCGTTACTTCAAACGGCTCGACCTGACGGACGTGATCTATGCGACCGAGCAGGCCAAGTTCCGGGCCGTGGTGGACGAGATCGAGACGTTACACGAGGCAGGCCGGCCGGTGCTGGTGGGCACCATCGCTATCGAGACCTCGGAGCGGCTTTCGCGGATGCTCAAGCGGCGGGGCATCCCTCACCAGGTGCTCAACGCCAAGTATCACGACAATGAGGCCGTGATTATCGCCCAGGCTGGTCGCTCTGGCGCGGTGACCATCGCTACCAACATGGCGGGTCGAGGCGTGGACATCAAGCTGGGTGGCGACTCGGAGAGTGTGGCCCGCGAGCGGTTGCGTAAGCAGGGCTTTGACCTGACCGAGATTCCCCAGGCGAATTGGAGCCACGCGCTGGAGATGCTGCGGCAGTGCCAGGATGTGACGGAGGTTTATCCCGACGGCTGGGCGGAGGTGCTGACCGGGGCATTGGCCGATTGCGCCGCCGACCAGGAGCGCGTTGTGGCTATGGGCGGCCTGCACATCCTGGGCACGGAGCGGCACGAGGCGCGGCGCATTGACAACCAGTTGCGAGGCCGGGCGGGCCGCCAGGGTGATCCTGGCTCCTCCCGTTTCTACATCTCGCTCGGGGATGAGTTGATGCATCGCTTTGGCGGTGAGCGGGTACGGGGAATGATGGAGCGGTTTGGCGTGGAGGAGAACGTGCCCCTCCAGCACTCTTGGCTCGACAAGTCTATCGAGTCGGCACAGATGCGGGTGGAAGGGTACAACTTTGACATCCGCAAGCACGTGCTAGAGTACGACGACATAGTCAACAAGCAGCGCGAGGTGATCTATGCCCAGCGGAGGCAGGTGCTCAGTACACCTGACTTGCAGGAGCAGGTGTTGCGCATGGTGCAGGAGGAGATCAGCCGCGTGGTGGCTGCCCATACGCCCGGCCCCGACCCGGATGACTGGGAGTTGCGCGGGCTCTACGGCGAGTTGTGTACCTTTTTCCCGCTGGCGCGTGATTTCAACTACCACCGCTGGGGGGACCTTTCGCGCGAGGAGATTGAAGCGCAGTTATTCGAGGTGGCCGAGCGCGCGTACCAGGATATCAACCGCACTATTGGGCACCAGGTCTACCGGCAGGCGGCACAAGAGGACGTGACGCTGGGGGCGCTGGCTCAAGGCGCGGACCCGGCGCGGCGGCTGGCCTATCAGCGAGTGGTCGAGCGGCTGGGGGAGGAGCCTGACGAGGACGTGGCTGCCCGGCCACTGCGCCGGCTCCCGGATGAAGTAAAGTCACAGGTAGAGGCGGCCTTTGTGGGCGCTTATGGCCTCATTCGTGACCGGCAGTTGATGCTGCGGGCGGTAGATAGCCTGTGGGTGCGGCATCTCACCGACCTGGAGGCTCTGCGCGAAGGCATTGGGCTGCGGGCCTACGGACAGCAAAACCCGCTGGTGGCCTACCGCAAGGAAGCGTACGAGATGTACGAAGCCCTGCTGGCTCGCATCCAGGAGACGGTGGCGCGGACTGTCTATCTGTTGCCACAGGCTTTGGTCACTCAGCGCGGTGGAAGAGGTCGCCGGCTGCAGGCGATGCGCCCCAGCGTGCCGGGAAAGGGGGGGCGGACGCAGCCGGTCCAACGCGCGCCCAAACAAGCGTTGGGGCGCAACGACCCTTGCTGGTGCGGCAGCGGCAAAAAGTACAAGCACTGCCACATGCGACAGGATATGGAGGCGCAACAGGGCCAGGTCGCCGCTACCCGTCCGCCTCAAACGCCCGAACGGAAGCGGCGCAAGAAGAAACGGTAACCTTTGCAGGAGGACATTATGGACGAAATGGAACTTGATCTGACAGGTCGTCTCATGGCGGATATGGATCCTCAGTTGCTCAAGTTCTTGCAGACGAAGGTCAACTCATTCGTCAAGTGGGATCTGATTCGCTTCTTCCACGATAACCCCCACACCACGGACACGGCGGACAACATCGCCCGCTACGCTGGTCGTAGTGCCGAGACAATCCGCAGCGAACTGGCCGAACTGGCGCAGGATGGGGTGTTGGAGGAAAACCGGTTGGGGGACATGATCGTTTACTCGTTGGCCCCAGACCGCCAGACCAGGGAATTACTGGATCAGTTTGTGAAAGCGTCCAACGACCGGCAATTCCGGGTCAAGGCGATCTATCACATCATCCGGGGGACGCGGCGATGAATGGCGACGTGTGCATGGAACGGATGAGGCGGATATGAGGAGGGGCTCATGGAACGGGTAAAAACAGGCATTCCGGGCCTGGATGAGATGCTGGGCGGAGGTTTCTTGCCTCAGACTGCCAATCTGGTTGAAGGCGCGCCGGGTACGGGTAAGACGACACTGGGGATGCAGTTTATCTACCATGGTATTGTGGCTTGCGGAGAGCCGGGCCTGATATTGACCTTTGAGGAGTTTCCGCAGCAGTATTACCGGGACGCGGCCAGTTTCGGGTGGGACTTTCGCCAGATAGAGCGGGAGGGGAAACTGCGTGTGATTATGACCAGCCCAGAGGTCGGCAAGGCCGACCTGGAACAGGTCGGCGGACGTATTGAAAGGTTGGTGCAGGAGATAGGCGCCAAACGGATTCTGGTGGACAGCCTCTCGCACTTTGAGCGCATGAGTGTGGACCCATTGCGCCTGCGAAGCATTGTCTACGGATTCGTCAACTCATTGAAGCGTGAGGGGCTGACGGCCGTGCTGACGCGAGAGAACATGGCCCTGATTGGCGAGACCGAAGCGACTGACGATGCTTTTGGTTTTCTCGTTGACGCCTACATCCTTCTCCGCTACGTCGAGATCGAGAGTGCCATCCGTAAGGCGCTACTGGTCCTCAAGATGCGGGGCAGCGATCACGACAAGGGTATCCGTCAGTTTGAGATCACTTCACGAGGCGTTGACGTGCGTGCGCCGTTCGAAGGACGGGAAGGGATTATGAGCGGTAGCCCTCGGCGGATGATCGACTCGTTTGTGGAGGCTTTTGTGCGGCGATGAATGGGGACGTGATGGAGGCAGGCTCGTATGGGGGTAATCGAATACATCCAGTACATATTGGCCGTCTATTCGTGGGTTGTCATTGGGCTACTGGTCGCTTTCTTGTGGCGCATCGCCTATTTTTATGAAAAGACCGCGGGCCAGTGCGTGGGCTATTACTTTCTGGTGATCCCGTCATTGCTGCTGGCGGCCGGCGTGACATGGTATCTCGTGACCGATGTAGAGTTCATTGGGCAGCCGATCGGCGATCTGCTGCTGTTTAGCGGTGGTGTCTTGCTTGGCTTGTTTGGCTTTGGATTGCAGGAATTCATGACTGGAGAGCGGCGATGATTGTCATAACGACACCTCTGGGGCCTGCGGGGCTGCTGGCTATCGTCTATCTGAGTTTTCTTTTTGCCAACTTTAGCCGGCGCTTGAACGCAGTGACAAAGATGGCGGGCTATCATCGCTGGTTTTTGGTAGCCAGTGGTTTTGTCACCCTGGCTGCGATGAGCCAGGTGATGCGGGGTACCGCGCATCTTGCGCCCCACCTCGCGCCGCCCGTTCTGCTGGAGCCCTGGTTTGCTCTGGTGAGCTTTCATATCCCTCTGGCCGTAGGGGTGACCCTTGCTCTCGTGCTCGTGCGGTACTACTGGGGATGGATACTGAAGGAAAAGATCAAGTGAAGCACCAATTGCCCCCAGACGGGCCGGCTGCCTCCCGTGACCTGGAGCAGGAGATGCGCTCTTGCAGCCGAGCCTTGTCTGTCCTCAACGCGGTCGCTGCGACGACTAGCACGACGCTGGACGTGGATGAGATGCTGCAACGAGCACTGGGGCTAGCCCTGGAAGTCGTGGACGTTGAGGCCGGGGCGATCTCTATACTCGACGAGGCCACGAACGAGTTGGTCTTCCGTGTACAGCACGGGTGGCGCATGCACGATTTCGTCGGTCAGGGCATTCGAGTGCCTGGGCATCAGGGGCTCTCGGGCCTGGCGGTGGAGACCGGGCAGCCGGTGGTGACGGGGGATATCAGCACTGATCCCCGAGTAGTGATCCCAGAGTTCTGTGACGAAGAGGTGCAGGCGATGGCCCTGGCCCCCATGCGCGCGCGTGGCCGCGTTCTGGGTGTGCTGGGCGTGATGAGTTACGCGCCATACGACTTTAGCCCTGATCAAGTCACGGTTATCTCCGCCATTGCGGATCAGATTGGGGCTGCTCTCGACAATGCCCGTTTGTTCGAAGAGATCCGCCATCGGGTGCAGGAGTTGGCCACGTTGCAGGCGTCCAGTATGCAGGTGGCAGCTACTCTCGACCTGGGGACGGCGTTGGAGGCCATTCTCTCCTCAGTGTTGGAGTTGACCAACGCCTCTGGGGCAGAGGTGCATCTGTACGAGGTTGAGGACGGGAAACTTTTCTTCACGACAGTGTTGCGCAGGGATGGGGAGCAAGCGCCGGTTGGCGGCTCTCCGCCGGGAGATGGGCCAATCGCGCGCGCGGCGCACAGTGGCGAGGAGGTGTTGCTGGAGGACCTTGCGGCCTCGCGGTTGAACGTGGGTGAGTGGCAGGCTCGTGGCGTGCAGGCTTTTGCTGCTCTGCCTCTCAGTCGGGCGGACCACGTCCTGGGCGTGTTGGCGGTTGCTTTCGACGCCTCTCACTCCTTTGCTCAAGACGAGACGCGGATACTGAGATTGCTGGCCGATCAGGCGGCCATCGCCGTTGAACGCGCTCGCCTATTCGCTGGCGAGACACAACGTTCCGCTCAGTTGGCCTTGATAGACCACGTGTCCCGGCATGCCACGGCAACGCTCAAGCTGAACGAAATTCTGGACAGGGCAGCCATCTCCATTCAACGTAGTTTTGCCTACTTTAACGTCGCGCTTTTTCTGATTGACAGGACGACCCAAGAGGTTGTGCTCCGCTCTATTGCTGGAGGACACAGGATGGTCGTGCCGTGTGGCTATCGCCAGGCCCTCGGTGAAGGCATCGTGGGGTGGGTCGCGGAGACGGGACAGACCTTGCTGGCAAACGACGTCTCTGAGGAGCCGCGCTACCGGCCATTCTTGCCAACCGCCGAGTTGGTGGGATCGGAGCTCGCGGTACCCATCGCACGGGGCGACGAGGTGATCGGTGTCTTGGACGTCCAGCACCTGGAACGGGGGGCCTTTGGCCGGGAAGATGCAAGGGCCATGGAGGCATTGGCCGGCCACCTGTCCGCCGCTATTGACAATGCCCGGTTGTACGAGGAGACCCAACGGCGGGTGGCGGAACTGACCGCCGTGCAGGAAACCACTCTGCGCGTGCTCTCGTCGCTCGATACAGGGCTGGTTCTGGATTCGGTGGCCCGCAATGCACTAGAGTTGGTGGACGCTGACAACGTCCGCATTTTCCTCCAGGAGCCGGAGGATGGCAGTCTCACGTTTGGAACTGCGTTGTGGCGCGGTGAGCCGTCCGAGATGAGTCTGTGGGAGCAGCCCGATCGTTTTTCCCAGGCTGTGCTCGAGTCCGACTGCTCATTGTCCATTGATCACGCTCGTGAGCACCCGTACTTTGCCTCGCCCGAGGCCCAGGAGTTGGGCGTGGAGGCGATCGCTGGCTTTCCATTGCTGGGGACTGCAGGTGCGGTGGGGGTGATGGCGGTGGCTTACCTGCGCCCTCACGTCTTTGATGCGGACGAGTTGCGTGTGTTGGGACTGCTGGCCTCACAGGCGGCGGTCGCGATCACGAATGCTCGTCTGTACGAGGAAACGCGGCGCCGCCTGGAGAAACTCACCATGCTTCACGAGGTGGCGCTGGCCGCGACCTCCAGCTTGGCGTTGGAGGAGATCGCCGATCGCGTCGTGGCTGTTGCCCAGCAGGGCCTGGGTTGCGAGCACCTGGGCTTGCTGCTGGTCAACGAAGAACAGCGCGTGCTGGAGCCTCTTGGGCACGATGCCCAGGCGGGGGACGAGCCAGTCGAGTTGCGTGTGGGGCAGGGCCTCGAGGGGTGGGTCGCTGAACACGGCTCCTCACTGCGAGTGGGTGACGTAGCGAAGGACTTGCGCTACGTCAAGAGTGTTCCTGGTGTACGCTCGGCGCTGGTCGTCCCGCTTGTGGTCGGAAATCGTATTATCGGCGTGATTGGTGCGGCGAGTTCTCACCTCGACGCTTTCAGCGCTGACGACGAGCGTTTGATGACCACGGTAGCCCGGCAATTGGCTGTTGCCATCGAGAACGCGCGCCTGTATGGGGAGACCGAGCAGCGGCTCACGGAGGTGTCGGCTCTCTACCAATTGGCCCGGCAGATGAACACGAGCCTTGATATTCAGGAGGTACTGGATTCCATCGTCTGGTCGTTGAAGCAGGCAATGGGGTGCCGGGCGTGCTCTATCGCGCTCCTGGATCCAGCCAACGATGTGCTGGAGATTCGAGCGGCAGCGGGTATCAAAGTCAAGTGGGAGCGTGGTTTTCGGCTGCGGTTGGGTGAGGGAGTGGCGGGCCGCGTGGCGCTTGAGGCTACGCCGGTTTACGTACCTGATACGTTGGAATTGGAGGACTTTATCTTCTTTGACCCGTCTGTGCGGTCGCTCTTGACTGTGCCGTTGAGGGTGCAGCAACGGGTGATTGGTACGCTTACCGTGGACAGTGACCGTCCAGACGCTTTCAGTGCAGCCGACGAACGCTTGCTCACCATTGCAGCGGCCCAGGCAGCCATAGCTATTGAGAACGCCCGACTGTATGCCAGCCTGGAGCGGCGGGCCAGGAGCCTGACGGAGGCGTATGCAGAATTGCAGGAGGTCAACCGGTTCAAGGACGAGATAGTGCAGAACATCTCGCACGAATTGCGGACCCCATTGACGTTTATAAAGGGCTACGTAGAGCTTTTGCTGACCGGCGACAAAGATACGCTCTCCGACGAGCAGAAAGAGTATCTCGAAATCGTGGCCGAGAAAACCGACACCGTTATACGGTTAGTGGGCGACATCATTTCTTTGCAGCAGGCGGATCAATCGCCCGACGAGAGATTACGCGCCTCGCTGGTCGAACTGGCACGGTGTGTTATGCAGAGGTGTACGGCTGCGGCTGAGCAGGCGGGGCTGGATCTGGTGGCGAACCTACCAGATGGTTTACCGTCAGTGGCTGGGGACGAGGGAAGGCTGTTGCGGGTATTCGATAGCTTGTTGGGCAACGCGATCAAGTTCAGCCCCGATGGCGGACAGATCGTGGTGACTGTCGAGGACGCAGGGCCGATGGAGCGAGTGTCAGTTTCTGACCAGGGGGTTGGCATCCCCGAGGATGAGCAGGAACGGATTTTTGAGAGATTCTATCAGGTAGATGGCTCTGTTCAGCGGCGTTTCGGTGGCACGGGGCTGGGTTTGGCGATTGTCAAGCGTGTCGTGGAGGCTCACGGGGGGCAGGTCTGGGTGGAAAGTGAGCTGGGGGAGGGCAGCGTGTTCCATTTTACGATTCCCAAGTATCAGGATCAAGAGACATAGGGAACGTACTTGCTCAAAACCAGGTTGCGTGAAGGTGTAGGAGGCGTCTCCAGACGCCGAGATGTGGAACAATGGGCGCTGCGAGTAACGTGAAAGCGCATAGTGAGGAAGAGCGGGCAGTGGCTGTGGCTGATTTGCGCGCCCAGCTATATGCCCTGCCGAAGGTAGACCTGCACCGTCACCTGGAAGGCTCTCTGCGGCTCCAGACCCTGGCCGAAATTGCTCAGGAGCATGGGATTGACTTGCCCAGTTACGACATCGAGTACCTGCGTCCCTTCGTCACCGTGACGGACGAGGAGCCGAGTTTTCAGCGTTTTCTCGAAAAGTTCCGCCTTTTGCGGCGCTTTTATCCCACCCAGGCGGCTGTGGAGCGGGTGGCGTATGAAGCGGTGGCCGACGCGGCGGCCGATAACATAAAGTACCTGGAATTGCGTTTCAACCCGGTCGCGCTGGCCCGCGCGCAGGGGTTCTCGCTCGATGAGGTGACCGGCTGGGTGTGCGGTGCTGTCGCCAGTGCCCAGCGCGATTGTGGGCTTCGTGTCAACCTGATCTTGCAGATTGGCCGGGATGAGAACCTGGATACGGCGTCGCAGATTGCCGACGTCGCATTGGCTCATCGGAGCGACGGCGTGGTCGGCCTGGATCTGGCGGGTGACGAAGCCAGGTATCCGGCTCGTGTCTTTACCCCAGTCTTTCAGCGCGCGCGGGAGGAGGGGCTGAATGTGACGGTACACGCTGGGGAGGTCGGGGGGGCCCGGAATGTCTGGGAGGCCATCGAATTGCTCGGGGCGCAGCGCATTGGGCACGGTGTGCGCGCGATTGAGAACTCGGATGTGGTGCGGTTGATCTGCAAGCGGGAGGTGACGCTGGAGGTTTGCCCGACCAGCAATCTACAGACCGGAGTCGCGCGTCATCTTGGCCTGCACCCTTTGCCCGACCTGCTGGCGCTTGGCCTGCGTGTGACGATCAACACCGATGATCCCAGTGTCAGCGACACGACGCTTACCGACGAGTATCTGGTCGTCATGCTGGCGATGGGAGCGACGATGGACCAGATCAAGCGTACTATCCTGATGGGTGTAGTGGCCTCATTCCAACCAGCAGATGAGCGAGAGCAATTATCAGAGTGGTTTCATAAGGAATTTGGGCTGGCTTGATGGTTCTAGAGGAGGGTAATGGCAGAATTCGTTCGTGATCAGATAACAGTGTTAATAACCTCGGGGCTACGGGCCGCGCAGAGGGATGGCGCGCTGCCAGAGTTCGAGGTGCCGGTGGTCGTCGTAGAGCGCCCGCGCCAGGCCCAGCACGGCGATTACGCTTCGCCGGTCTGCCTGCGGCTGTCGGGCGAGGCGCGGATGTCTCCTCGGGAGATCGCCGCGCGGGTGATCGAGCACATCCCGCCGGCCCCGTTCGTGGGTAAGGTCGAGGTGGCCGGGCCTGGGTACATCAACGTGACGCTGGATGCGTCCTGGCTGGCGGCCCAGGTTGAGGCGATCTTGGACGCCGGGGAGCAATGGGGCAACGTGGATGTCGGCCAGGGGAAGCGGGTGCAGGTCGAGTTCGTCAGCGCTAATCCTACCGGCCCCATTCACGTTGGTGCTGTCCGCAACGCGGTCATCGGCGACAGCCTGGCTAACGTGCTGGCGGCGGCAGGCTTCGAGGTCGAGCGGGAGTACTACGTCAATGACGCCGGTTCCCAGGTGCGCAAGTTTGGGAAGAGCATCTATGCCCGCTATGCTCAGGCCCTGGGACAGGACGAACCATTCCCGGAGGACGGTTACCACGGCCATTACGTCGTGGAGATGGGGCAACAGATGGCCCAGCAGTACGGCGACCGGTATCTCAGCGTGCCTCGCAGGGAGGCCGTGCGCGCTCTGGGGGGGGAGGGCATAGCCCGCGTGGTCGAAGGAATCCGGCAGGACCTGGCGGCCCTGGGAGTAGAGTTCGACACCTGGTTCCACGAGAAGAGCCTGCACGAATCTGGGCTGTTCGACGGTGTCCTGCAGATGCTTCGGGACAGGGGCTACATCGTCGAGCGCGATGACGCGGTCTGGTTCACCTCTCCCGACCTGGATGCAGACGCGGTCGTTATCCGCTCTCCCCAGGTCATACCGGAGCCGGACGAGCGGCCTACCTATCTTGCTTCTGACATTGCTTACGTGTGGAACAAGCTGGTCGAGCGCGGCTTTGATGAGGCGATCTACGTTTGGGGAGCCGACCATCACGGGGATGTGCCTCGTGTGAAGGCCGCGGCGAAGGCGCTGGGACTTGACCCTGAGCAGGTGGTGGTCATCCTTTATCAGATGGTCAACCTGAAGCGGAGCGGTGAGGACGTGCGCATGTCGAAACGCGCTGGAGAGTTCGTCACACTGCGCGAGCTGCTCGACGAGGTTGGTCCGGACCCGATTCGCTTCATGCTCCTCACGTGCACCGTTGATGCGACGATTGATTTCGATCTTGACCTTGCGGTTGAGCAATCTGACAAGAATCTGGTGTACTACGTTCAGTACGCCCACGCCCGCATCGCCAGCATACTGCGCTATGCCGCTGACCAGGGGTGGAAACTGGAGGCTCCAGGCGATGTTGCGTTACTGACTCACGAGAGCGAATTGGCGCTGATTCGCAAGATGCTAGAGTTGCCAGAGGTCGTGGCACAGGCGGCAGCGCAGGCGGCGCCGCATCACTTTACCTTTTACGCGCAAGACCTGGCCTCGGTTTTCCACGCCTTTTACCGGGACTGTCGCGTCGTCGCGCCGGAGGAGCCAGAGCGGACCCAGGCGCGGCTGACGCTGGTGCGAGCGGCCCGGTTGACGCTGGCGCGGGCGCTGGGGTTACTGGGGGTGAGTGCGCCGGAGCGGATGTGAATTGGATATTGGATACTCGTCAATAGCTTTGTAGTGGCGACTTTAGTCGCTGGTTACACAGCAAAAACGACTAAAGTCGTTACTACGAACTCTAACGGGAATTGCTGCAGGAGGTGGTATAGCCGGTGGGACTTAAGCCTGATCACTGGATTCGTAAAATGGCGCTGGAGCAGCGGATGATTGAGCCGTTCGTGGATGGGCAGGTGCGCGACGGCGTTATTTCTTATGGCCTTTCGTCCTACGGTTACGACATCCGCGTGGCGGACGAGTTCAAGATCTTTCAGCCAGAGATCACGGCGGCGAAGCTTTCGGATGTGCAGTGTGCCTACGTCGCGGGGATGCTGGACGCGCGGGGACAGATTGGCTACGACGCTGTGGAACCGCAGGGGCGGCCAGGCCTGGCGCTAACTATCGCTGGCAACGACCGTCAGCTATTGGAGGGACTGCGGGCTATCGTCGGTACAGGTCGGCTGCGGCAGTCTGATGATGGTCAAGTCGAGCTAGTCGTGAGCAAGACGGCCGATGTGCAGTACATCCTGTCGCAAGTGTGGCCGTATCTGGCGCACCGCCGCGACGCAGCCTCCCGCGCACTGGCCGAGTTAAAGTCGAGCAAGTCCATCGTCGTGGACCCCAAGCGTTTTGATGCTGCTTCCTTCGTTGACTTTGTGGGCGAGGTGTGTATCATCCCGCCCAATTCCTTTGCGTTGAGCCGTACTGTGGAGTACTTTTGCGTTCCGCGCAGTGTGCTGACGGTCTGCGTGGGAAAAAGTTCGTATGCCCGCTGCGGCATCATAGCCAACGTGACGCCTTTCGAGCCGGAGTGGGAGGGCTACGTCACGCTAGAGATCAGCAACACTACACCCCTCCCGGCCAAGATCTATGCCAATGAAGGCATCGCCCAGGTACTCTTCTTTGAAGCAGATGAGGAGTGCGAGGTCTCCTACGCCGACAAGAAGGGCAAGTACCAACGCCAGCAGTCTATTGTTCTGCCCCGGCTGTGATGTCTGCTGAATCAAGCGTGTGCAACGAATCTGTTCAAATATCTACAGGAGGAAGATACTATGAAAAGCCACGAGGTTGACTATAAGGTTTTTGGCGACGATCTGCAGTTCGTGGAGATCGAGCTGGATCCCGGCGAGACTGTGATCGCGGAAGCCGGGACGATGATGTACATGGAAGACGGCATCAGCTTTGAGGCCAAGATGGGGGATGGCTCCAAGCCGAAATCTGGCTTTATGGACAAGCTGGTGGGCATCGGGAAGCGGGTGGTCACCGGCGAGTCGCTGTTCGTAACCCACTTTACCAACTCTGCGCCTGAGGGTAAGAAGCACGTGGCCTTCGGAGCGCCCTACCCGGGGAGGATCATGTCCATTGACCTGGATGAAGCGAATGGGGAATTGATCTGCCAGAAGGACTCTTTCCTGTGTGCTGCGCTGGGCACCGAGGTGAGCATTGCCTTTAACAAAAAGATCGGCGCCGGGCTTTTCGGCGGTGAGGGCTTTATCCTCCAGCGGCTCCGAGGTGATGGCATGGTCTTTATCCACGCGGGCGGCACCATCGTGGAAAAGCGCCTCAACAACGAAAAGCTCATGGTAGATACCGGGTGCATCGTCGCCTTCGAGAATACCATCAGTTACGACATCCAGCAGGCGGGCAACCTAAAGTCCATGGTCTTTGGTGGCGAGGGGCTCTTCCTGGCTACTCTGCAGGGGACTGGCCGCGTTTGGCTACAGTCGCTGCCGTTCTCCCGTCTGGCCGACCGCATCCTAGAGTTCGCGCCCTCGGAGGGGGGGAAGTCAATGGGTGAGGGTTCGGTCATACGCGGGGTGACTGGCTTCTTGCAGCAGTAAGCGGAGTGGAGCGGGAGGTAGGAAGCGGGAAAGAGATGGAGCTGTAGTGCGGTCAGAGCGATTGCGCGGCTACGGTCTGGCTCTCGTCGCTGCTACCCTGTGGGCGACGCTGGGGCTTTTCTACAACGGGCTGGCCGCCCAGGGTCTGTCCCGCCTCACCATCGCGTTCTACCGGGCCGCCGTGTCGTCGGTGGCGCTGTTCCTGATCCTGGGATGGCGGCGGCGCAGTTGGCTGAGGCTGGAGCGGCGTGACTGGCTCCTGTTCGCCGTCTTTGGGCTGACGGGTGTGGCTGCCTTTTTCGTTGTCTACATCTTTGCCATTGCTCTGGCCGGGATGGGGGTGGCGGCGGTACTCATGTACACGGCCCCGGCGTGGGTGACGCTCATCAGCGCGGTTTTCCTCAAGGAGCGGCTCAGCGGGCCCAAGATCGGTGCGCTGCTGTTGGCCTGCGCGGGCTGCGTGCTGGTCGGCCGGGCCTACGACCTGGACAGCGTGCGACTGAACCTGCTCGGCATCCTGGCCGGGCTGGGGGCCGGGCTGACCTACGGGTTGTACACCATATTCAGCAAGGTCGCTCAGCGCCGCTACACGGCCTGGTCCACGCTGGCCTACGCGCTGGGGTTCGGTGCTCTGTTCATGCTCCCGCTGCAATCGCCAGACGCCCTGATCCGTGGGTTGACCACGCCATCGTTGCTTTTCTGGCTGTTAGCGCTGGGACTGGTGCCGACGTTGGGGGGCGGCCTGGCCTTTAACGCGGCGTTGCGGCGGGTGCCGGCCAGCAGCGCCAGCATCGTCGCCACGCTGGAGCCGGCCATCGCCACTCTGCTGGGATGGGCATTCCTGAGCGAACGGATGGAGGCGCTGCAGTTGCTCGGCGTGGGTCTGACTATGGCAGCGGTGGTGGTCTTGCAGCGGGAGACCACGGGTTAGCGAGGTGGAGGCTGCCTGGAGCGGTCAGGGCTGGCGGCGGCGAGGATGCCGCAGATCAAGAGCAGCCCGAAGCCAACTGCGCAGATGATCAGCCCCCAGCCTGGGCCGAGGGGCTTGTCGTACAGCGCGACGACGAGGGGATGGAGGAGTGTGAACTGCCACAGTGCGGGGATGCCGCCCGCAAGCGCCAGCAGCGCGACCAGGATGCCCCAGGCGCGTCGAGGGAGCCGATGGGTCAGGGGAGTCAGCAGTCCCAGCAGTAGCCCGCCGGTGACCAGGATCAGTTGACCCCGGTACTGGGGGTCGAGGAGGGATTCGTAGGGGGGTAGGGCGGCGAGGGCCAGCAGCGCGGCGAGACCGGTCGCGGCGAGGCGGACGAGGAGGCGACGGGCGGGCCGGTTGGCCAGGAGGCCGAGCAGGACGGCGGAAGCGACCAGCGGCGTGAGGAACAGTGCGCGGACCACAGGCACCACACCGCCCTGCACCTGGGGGAAGAACTTGGCGAACTCGACCAATTCAAAGCCTGTCGCGGTGAGTGCGGCGGTCTCGTGGTACACCCAGGGGCCAAAGTAGCCGGCGACGGCGAGAACGAGGCCCAAGAGGCAAATCCCGAACATTGGTCAATCCTCCCAATCGGGCCGCAGGGAAGAGATATGCTTAAAGACCTCGGGCTCCTCTTCGAAGAGGTCTATCAGCTTCCAGGGCAGTTCGGCGAAGAAGGGGGCCAGGGGCACTTTGGCCGGCGGCCTGACCTTTGGGCGAGCGGGAGGCACAGGGCGGAGTGGTCGCTGCCTGCGGATGCGCTCGCGCAGGACGCGCCCATCGTTCGAGAGGAAGCCCGCGTACTCCCCGTCGCGGGTGTAGATGTCCCGGCCGTCGAGCCAGCCGATCCACTCGCCACGGGTGTTGTAGAGATGGCCCTCGTGCAGAAGGGCAACCCATTCGCTGTTCGTGGAGTAAATAGGTTTCATCGTGACACAGACCTCCTCACGCGACACGCGCGACGTTGAATAGGCCCAGGAGTTGGCGGGCAGCTCGCTCCCAGGTGAACCGGGCTGCCTGGGCAAGCCCACGGTCAATCATCTCCCGGCGCAGGTCGTCATCCTCCAGCACACGGGTCATCGCCTTGGCCAGAGCGGTGGTATTGAGCGGATCCACCAGCAGCGCCGCGTCCCCCGCGACCTCTGGGAGCGACGATTCATCCGAGCAGACGACGGGGACGCCACAGGCCATAGCCTCCAGCACCGGCAGCCCAAAGCCTTCGTACAGCGATGGGAAGGCGAAGAGGGCTGCGTGGCGGTACAGTGCGGGTAGGTCGGCGTCGTCCACAAAGCCCAGGAAGCGCGCTCTCTCGCCGTGCTTCTCCGCCTCGGCGAGGATGTCCTCGTAGAGCCAACCCCGTCCGCCAGCGATCACCAGTTGCAGGTCTGCGAGTTTGCAGGTCTGCAGTTGGGTGAAGGCTTGTATCAGGCGGACATAGTTCTTGCGCGGCTGTACGGTGCCGACGCTGAGGACGTAGGGCTGCTCGTCCAGGCCGTAGCGGGCACGGATGCGCTCGGCCTCGCCTGGTTCGGGCTGGGGCTGGAAACGGGGGTGGACGCCGGAGTAGAGCACCTGGACCTTTTCGGGGGGAACGTCCAGGAGCGAGACGATGTCGGCTTGAGTGGCTGCCGAATCGGCCAGCACCAGGTCGGCGCGGGCGATGGAGCGGGGCACGACCTGGTTCAGGTAGCGCACCAGTTTGGGCACAAAGTGGTCGGGATAGTGCAGGAAGGACAGGTCGGGGACGGTGAGTAGGGTGCGCGTGCTCTGCCGGGTGGGGGGGAGGACAAAGTCGGGAGAGTAGAAGACGTCGAGGGGGCCGGTGATGGTCTCGACCGGGATGGGCAAGCGCAACCGCTGCCAGAGACGGGCGAGCCAGTCGTCGCTGAGGGGAAGGGTGTGGAATTGGATGTTGGGTGCTCGCAGCTTTTCAGTTTCCAATACCCAATCTCTGGTATCCAGGCCGCCGATGGCAGCAAAGATGACGTATTGATGTGCGCTATCTAATGCCAGCAGTGCTGTGACTAGCTCGCGGGTGTAGCGGCCTATGCCGGCACGCTGGCGGGCCGCGGCGGTGTAGTCTATGCCTATTTGCATTAGAACTCGGATTTCAGGACAGTGACGGATTCATCAGCGGATGTGGCGGAAGGTCCAGAGCCGGTTGACGATAAAGTTCCAGAACAGCACCACGCCGGTAGCGAGTACTTTGGCGCCGTTGTAGGCCAGGTCGAAGTGGGCCATCCCGATGGCGAGGGCCAGCACGCCGACGGGACCAGCCAGCAGGCCCGTCTCGCCCAGGAGCCAGCGGTCGGAACCGTAAAAGATCACCGTGTTGATGATCAGCCCGGCCAGGTTGACGATGAAGAACTGGACGAACTGTTTGCGCAATGGCTCACCCCGCGTCTCTGGGTAGACCCACAGCCGGTTCCAGACAAAGTTACTGATGACCGCTACGGTGAAAGAGCAAACGTTGGCGCTCACCTTGGGAAAGCGGGCCACTTGCACCAAAAAGTTGAGCAAGCCAAAGTCAATCGCGGCTCCCAACGCGCCGACGACGGAGAACTTGAGGAAGCGGGACAACTCTTTCTGATTGGTGCGGGTACATGTAGCAATTCTAGTGATCATACGATCATATCCTTCTATCCGTTATTGTTCTGCCATCCGCGTTTTCTGTACGACAAAGGCCAGGAGGCCGAGGAGGACGCCGATGTACAGGTGGACGTTGTTGACGTAGAGGTTGTCGAGGAGGTGGTGGACGCTCAGGTGGGTCCAGGTGCCCAGGAGACCGATGGCAACCCCGCGTAGCAGTCCCTGGGCGCGACGGGTAGCTCGCCATGTCTGCCAGAAGACTGCCACCCACAGGAAAAGGTAGGCGACCAGGCCGATGATGCCAGTCTCGGCGGCGATGTTCAGGTAATAGTTGTGGGCGTGCCCCAGCGGGATGGACCAGTTGATGAGCGCAAAGTCTCGGTAGGCCGGTTCGTAGCAGCCGAAACCGATGCCCGTCCACAGGTTGTAGCGCAGCATTTCCAGCGCCGCCTGCCAGTGGGCCAGCCGCTCGGTGACGGCATAGTTGTCGTCGTTGATGATCACCCCGCGCATGTCCTCGAAACGCACGTCCTGAACAAAGTCGGTCAGGCGGGCTGTGACGGACTCCGGAACCAGGCCGGCCGCGTGCAGGCCAAGTCCGGCGACGACGAGCACGGCGACCAGCAACAGTCCCCAGCGTGTCTTGCGCGGCAGCGCGACTGCCATCGCCAACATCGCCGCCCCAAAGCCCAGCCACGCCCCCCGGCTCCAGGACATTGCCAGGGCAGCGAGCATCGGGAGGACAGCACCTCCAATGAGCAGAAGGCCGGTAGACTGGTAGATTGGTAAACTGGTAGATTGGTGG
>JAUXFI010000183.1 GCA_030620125.1 Anaerolineae bacterium | reverse complement strand
CCTCCCCCAGGGTTGGGGGGGGGGCCGGGGGAGAGGGCTGCTTGGTGGCGATACGCTCACCTACACCGTCGCCCTGCGCAACGATGGCCCGGAGACAGTCAGCGCGTCGCTCTCCAACACTCTGCCGATTAGCCTGACCTTCGCCCCCGGCAGCCTGACCAGTCCTGCTGCTTACGACGCGCCCACGCGGCGGGTCTCCTGGGAGGGACCGCTTGGGCCGGGGGCGGCGATCACTTTCACCTATCGTACTACCGTCGCGGAGGGGCTGCCAACTGGCACGACCATCGTCAATACCGCTCGCCTGGGCCTGGAGGATCACGCCGTTCGCTTCCATCGCGCCGCCGTCGTGCGGGTGGACGCGCCCGATTTCTCCTCGTCGGCTCTTTCGTGCGCTCCATCTCCTGCGCGGCCTGGCGTGGTGGTCACCTGCACGTTGACCATCGCCAACTCCGGCCCCGGAGACGCCCCCGCAGCGGAGGTCACCAACCTCCTCCCGGCGGATACTACCCTCGTCCCCGGCTTCCTGGCCTGGGAGGGTGGGGGAGTGGCGGAGGCGGTGACCGGGACGGTGCGCTGGACCGGTCCCCTGAGTGCCGGGGGCCGGGCAACCGTGACCTATCGAATTTCGTTGCCCAGCGACCCCGTTCACCCGCCCCTGTACAGCGTCGCCTTCCTGGAAGACGGCACGGGCTGGAAGTGGGAGCGCGCGATGTGGCTGCATCTGGACCCATGGCGGGTCTACATGCCGGTCGCATGCAAGCACTATTTCAAGCCGCGGCTGGTCTACCTGCCGCTGGTGTGGAGGGACGGCTCACAAGTTGTCGCTTCCACGTTCGGCAAGGTCTCCGACCGCCGCCGAAGACTCAGGATGCCACGCTAACTCGTTGGACCTGGTCGCCTGAGAGAGAGGGAAGAGTATCATGCGGCGAATCGTATTTTGCTCACTCGTTTGCCTGTTGCTGACAGGGTGCGCAGGGAGTATTGCCAGGCAAAAGGACACCACACCGGCTGCGTCCGTCACACCAATACTCGTTTCTACACCAACCAACACACCGCAGCCATCTCCAACGCCTACTCCATTGCCGAGCGATACACCACAGCCACCACCAACGCTTACGCCATTGCCGACCGACACGCCGATGCCGTTGCCCGCGCCACCCGCGACCTCGACGCCGGCCCCAACAGCGACTGGGGAGGCGAGCGCAGGCCCCACCATTCACTACTTCCGCGCCAACGTGACCGAGGCCAACCCGGGAGACACAATCACCATGGAGTGGCAATCCAGCGGCGGCAACCGGGCCGCGCTGTATCACCTGTTGCGCAGCTATCAGTTCGGTCGCTTCTGGGAGGTCGAGCCCACGGGTTCGATGGACTATGCCATTCCTGCCGAGTCCCGCAACTGGGAGGGTTTCGAGCTTTTCGTCTCCGACGAAGCCGACCGCACGGCCCAGGCTGGACTGATGGTGACACTGCACTGCCCCGACACCTGGTTCTTCTCCCCCGCACCGGACGAATGCCCGTGGGCCGCTATCCACAGCGACGGCGCCGAGCAACACTTTGAACGTGGTACCATGATTTGGGTAGGGCAGGAAAATAGGATCTATGTCCTGTATGATGACAGTCAGCATAGTCCCAAATGGCAAATCTTTACCGATGAATGGAACGAGGGGGAACCACAACGGGATCCGACTCTCACGCCGCCCCCTGGTTGGTACCAGCCGGTGCGCGGGTTTGGACTGGTCTGGCGCCAACACGCTGACGTACGCAGCCGGCTTGGCTGGGCGATTGACCAGGAGACTGGCTTCAGCACGACCGTGCAACACACGACGCGATACAAATACAACGATATCTACCTGCGTGCCCTCGATGGGAACGTGTGGCGACTACTGCCCGAATCCAGCGGTTGGGAGAAAACACTGGCGGAGAACTAGCATCACCTGCCTTTCCCCTATCTCCCCTGACTGACCCAGGCAACGTAGGACGGTTTTGCTAACCGCCATAGGGTCGGATAGCTACTTTCTACTATCCTCTCTCCGTCAGCATCCACATCCGCCCGCCGTCTGCCCCCGTCGCGCACAGCCCTGCCAGCGGGCACGCCCCGCCCCCCCCGCCACACTCACCGCCCACCTGCTCCAGGTAGCCCATCCGCGCCAGGTCCTCCAACATCGCCTCGACCAACGCAGACGTCGTATCCAACTTGCGGGCAAGGTCGCCCACCCGGTGCGCACCCCCAGCCCGCAGTAATTCCAGCAACCGATTCAGCATCGCCGCCTACTGTTCATTGATTCATTGTTCACTGTTCCGTTGTCTTCCGCTGGGCTACCCAGTGGGCCAGAAAGCTAGCGATCAGGCTGGTGATGGGCGCGGCCAGGACCAGCCCTATGCTTCCTACCAGCGTGCGCACGATCTCCTCGGCGATGGGCTCGCGGTTGATCCGCCGCCAGAGCGGTTCCTGGTATAGGGTAAAGGCCAACAGCAAGGGCAACGCAGCCCCCGTGTAGGCCAGGACGAGCGTGTTGACCATCGCCGCGATGTGATCCCGCCCGACGTTAAAGCTGCGGCGGAAAAGGTCTGTCCATTCCAGGTCGGGGTTGGCGTCCAGCAGTTCAAAGACCACCGACACCTGGCCCACACAGACGTCGTCCAGCGCCCCCGTTGACCCGATGATGATCCCGCCCAGCAACAGCCCCTGCAGGTTGATGCCCGCCCCCAGTTCCATCACCAGGTAGGAACTCTCCTCGGCGGCCAAGCCGGTCAGGCGGGTCCAGCCCACGAACAGCCAGGCCAGCAACCCGGCCAGCACCATGCTCAGCACCATCCCGGCCACCGCTGCGTGCGCCCTGGGGTTCCAGCCATAGATCAGGTAATTGGAGATGGTCAGCATCAGGATGGAGCCGGCAATACTCACGACTACCGGGTCGCTGCCCGTCATGATCTGGGGGACGATGAAGGCAAAGACCACAACCAGACTAAACAGCGTGCCCAGCAGCGATCTCGCTCCCTTGCCCCGGCCCACCAGCACGACCAGCCCTACGAATAGCGCCACGATCCATAACAGCGGGCTGGTGCGCACGAAATCCGAGACGTAGAAACGGTCGCCATCCAGCCCTACCACGCGCTCCAGGTAGACCCGGTCGCCGACGTGGAATAGCCGCTCCTGGCTGATGATGTTGACCGTCCCCTCCTCGACCGCAATCTCCTGCCCAGCCAGCGAACCGCTCTCGACGCGCAACAACAACCGCTGGTAGGGCTGCGTACTGCCCTCGCCCAACTCGACGGTGCCCTCCTCCAGTATCTCGACCACGCGGGCGGACATTGTCTCCATCTCGCCCTGCGCGAGGGGTTGCTCAGTTTCAGTTGGAGGAGGCTCCTGCTTCAGCCGTGGCCCTATGACGACGACCGCCGCCGCCAGCACGACCAGCACGACCAGGCCAATGATGAAAAAACGTTCCAGTTTTGGCATTATAACCCCACCAATTGTGCCAGCCAGAAGGCCCCGATGCCCGCTGCCCACGACACGAGCAGCAGGAACACCAGATTGAAGAACATCCACCGCCACGAACCAGTCTCCTGCCGGACGACAGCGACCGTCGCCACACAAGGGACAAAGAGCATCTGTACCACCAGAAAGGCCAGCGCCGTAGAGATAGGATATGTCGCCGCCAGCGTCGCCGCCAGCCCGGTCCCCTCACCTGTGCCGCCTGCGGTGAGATCTGGCGAACCGAAGAGGACTCCCAGCGTGGCGATAGAGTTCTCTTTGGCGATGAAACTGGTCAGCAGTGCCACCATCAGCCGCCAGTCAAAGCCCATCAACTGCCCTAGCGGCTCCAACCATTGGCCGATCCGGGCCAGGTAACTGGTCTCAATCTCCCCGTCCGGCAGCACCGAGAGCGCCCACACCACTACCGAGACCACCAGGATCAATGTACCCGCTTTTTTGAGAAAAGACAAGCTGCGCTGCCAGACCAGCAAGCCGATGGTGCGCAGGTTGGGGAGGTGGTAAAGGGGCAATTCCATGATAAACGCCGCCCGCTGGCCCCGGAAGATAGTCTTATTGATGAGCACCCCGGAGAGGGCCAGCACCACCAGCGCCAGGAGAACCAGTCCCCAGGAGACCAGTGTAGCAGCAGAGCCAAAGAAGGCCGAGGCCAGAAAGGCGACTACCGCCATGCAGGCTGTGCAGGGGATCAACGGGGCCAGCATGATCGTCAGTAGCCGCGCCCTGGGCAACTCGATCACCCGTGTCCCCAGCACCGCCGGGACGTTGCAGCCAAAGCCCAGGAAGAGCGGCAGGAATGACTTT
>JAUXFI010000074.1 GCA_030620125.1 Anaerolineae bacterium | reverse complement strand
TTCATTGATCTGACCTACCACGAGACGAAAAAGGCTCAAATTCTCAGGGGGAAAGAACCGCAGAACGAGTTTAGACTACAGGTGTTGCAAAGAGAACACGAGGTAGTGCAATCCCTGCGGCCGTTAGCAGATCTTTTGGTAACTGGGGATTTTGATGTGGTCTCAAGCGTGTTCTAAAAGTCGGCGCTAACCTTGCAAAGGTTTCAAAGTGCCCTGAAATTGGTCCAGTTCCTGCCAAACGCAGGCTCTTTTGGCCCAAAATCTGTCTCGAAACCTTCGCAAGGTTGCCCTCTTGTGACTTTCCAAACACGCTCTGAGCCAGGGAAAGGGAGTGCTCCTTTTTGCGTCATAACGATTCGCTTCGTGTTCTACCCGCCTGGCGAGTATAATTAAGGGCTGACCCTGAACGTCAACGTGACTGTCGGACGTGATCGTTGCGGTACGCGATACGGGCATAGGCATTGCGGAGAAAGACCTGCCCTCCGTATTCGAGGAATTCCACCAATTTGACGCGGCTGCCAGCAGCCGGCGGCTTCCTGGCCGCGTTGCCGCCGGTGATCCTGGCGCTCATCTTCCAGCGCCGGCTGGTAAGTGGTCTGATGGCCGGGGCTGTGAAAGGGTAGGTAAACAAAAAAGAGCGCCGCTCTTTCGAGAGGACGCTCCTTCATTTGCACGGTTGGTCGGCTGACAGGAAATCTACCCCTCCGGTGAGGTCTCCATCTCCGCCGCGCGGCACGCCGCCGGGACGTAGAACCTCTCGGTGTACTCCTTGAGCATACGGCGGGTGCAAAAGACCGGCACCGCCGTGCGGATCGCCTCCTTCATCACCTGCACCCAGCCCCAGGGTACGCCACCGGCGTCGCGCTTGTAGAACAGCGGCACGACCTCATTTTCGAGTAAACGATACAGCGCCTCCGCGTCGGCCGCGTCCTGCGCCCACGGGTCATCGTGTTGCTGCCCGGAGTCAATCGCCCAGCCGTTGGCCCCGTTGTACCCCTCGGCCCACCAGCCGTCGAGCACGCTCAGGTTGGGGATGCCGTTGACGGCCGCCTTCTGGCCGCTGGTGCCGCTGGCCTCGCGGGGAGGGCGGGGAGTGTTCAGCCACACGTCCACCCCCTGCACCAGGTAGCGCGCTACTTGTAGATCATAGTCCTCGATGAAGGCGATACGCCCCCCCATCGCCGGGTCCTTGGCAGCGTTGTAGACGTGTTGAATCAGATGCTTGCCACCGTCGTCGGCCGGGTGGGCCTTGCCGGCAAAGATGAACTGCACGGGCCGGTAGGGGTCGTGCAGCAATCGCTTCAGTCGATCCAGGTCGCGAAAGATGATGGTGGCTCGTTTGTAGGTAGCAAAGCGCCGCGCAAACCCGATGATGAGCGCGTCGGGATCAAGGAACGTCCCGGCGCACAACACCTGCTCCGCGTCCAGTCTTCCTGCAATACGCCGACGCCGCACCCGCTCGCGGATCATGCTCATCAGTTTTCGCTTCAGGTGCAGATGGGCGGCCCACAGTTCCTCGTCTGGCACGTCGAGGATACGTTCCCATAGCGCAGGGTCGTCGTGTCGCTCAATCCAGTCAGGTCCCAGGTACTTGCGATAAATCTTGTTTACCGCCTCGCCGATCCAGGCTGGCACATGGATGCCGTTGGTGACGTGCAAAATGGGCACCTGTTCCACCGGTTTGTCGGGCCAGATTGATTGAAACATACGGCGCGCCACCTCGCCGTGCAATTCGCTTACGCCATTGCAACACTCACACATGCGCAGCGCCAGCGCGGTCATATTAAAGCCCTGCCGTTCCCCTGCGTGGCTGCCCAGTTCCAGGAACTGCTCCCGGCTCAACCCCAGGCGGGGCCAGTAGGCATGAAAGTACTTTTCAACCAGGTGAAAGGGAAAAACGTCGTGCCCTGCCGGCACCGGCGTGTGGGTGGTAAAGACAGTCGTCGCCTGCACCACCTGGCGGGCCTCGTCGAACGGTTGCCCAGCCTCGACCAGTTCACGCGCGCGCTCCAGCACCAGGAAGGCGGAATGGCCTTCGTTGAGGTGAAAGACCAGCGGGTCAATTCCCAATGCCCGCAGAACACGCAATCCACCGATGCCCTGTACGATCTCTTGCTGGATGCGCATCTCTTGGTCGCCGCCGTACAGCCGGGCGGTGAGTTCCCGGTCCCAGGGGGCATTCATGTCGTTGTCGGCATCCATCAAATAGAGATTCGCACGCCCAACCTGGACGTGCCAGACTTGGAGTTGCACGGTGCGGTCGCCCACTTTAACCGGAACGAAGACCCCCCCCTCTCCCCCCCCTCCAGGGGGGGGCTGGGGGGGGGTGGCCTCGCGAATGGCGACCTCCTCCGGGTTGAAACGCGGGTAGATCGCTTCCTGCCACCCATCGGCGGTGATGCGCTGGCGGAAATACCCCATCTCGTAGAGGAAGCCCACCGCGACGAAGGGCAGGCCAATGTCGCTGGCTTCTTTGCAATGGTCGCCTGCCAGCACGCCCAGACCGCCGGAATATATGGGCAGCGACTGGTGCAGCCCAAACTCGGCCGAGAAATAGGCGATGGGTCGAGCCGTCAGATCAGGGTGCTGAGCCGGGAACCAGAGATGCCCGTTTCTCAGATCAGCGTCGAGCGCTATCAGTACAGCGTCATACTGGCGAAGAAAGAGCGGGTCGGCAGCCAGCTCCTCCAGCCGCTCCGGCGACACCTCCAGCAGCATCTTTGCCGGATTGTGGCCGGTGCTGCGCCACAACGGATAGTCCAGCATCTTGAACAGATCGCGGGCTGCGCGGTGCCAACTCCACCAAAAGTTGTACGCCAATTCCTCCAGGCGCGTTATGCGCGGAGGAATCTTTGCCGATAACGAGACAGTTTCGGCTTGCATGTGCTTCCCCTCCTCAAGGCAAGATAGAACCAACCACTCAGCCTTATTCCCCACCACACTTGGGCTGAGTAAATTGCAAGTTACTTGCGATAGAGCAACCCCGTAGGAATGTGGTGACCGTGCCGTTGCTCAAGGGGCACTGAGCAGGATAATAGCCAGCACGACGATGGTGACGATGGCGAACTCTACCAGGATCGCCGCGCTCAACCGCTCCAGCAAGTACTGGTGGGCCACGTTGATGGTGACGTAAAAGATGAGCAGCAGGAGCAGCCCACCTGTCCAGGCACTGACTTGCCAATAGTTCAGAGCCCAGGTACTCTCGCCGATAATGAGACCGACGAAGCCAGCGAACAGAAACACACGCCGAAACTGCACGTCCGCCACGCTCAACAAGTCGAGCGCCAGCAGCACAGCCGTGAACAGTGTCAGAGTGGCAGTCACCAGGCTGCGGGTGCGACTATGATAGATGATAGCAAAAAGGATAAAGGCCAGCAAGTAGGCCAACACGTTGAGGGCAAGCCGGGCCATAGGATAACCGGGGACATTAGGAGAAACAGCAGAGTATTCGGCGGTGATGGCTAAGCCAATGCCAACACCGACCAGTACCAGTCCACCGACCCATATCGGCCACGTGGGAGCCTGTTCCAGCAAGTAAGCGGCGAGTCCGACCATCACGCCGGGCAATATCCAGGAGACGTAAATGGGCCGTCCGGGGTGCTCCCCCAGGTGTGGATTGTCCTGCAAGATAAGATTGGTGCCGGTACAGACCAACCCCACCATCAGCGTGACCAGCAGCCAGGTTCCGCTGACGTGAACCCCCAGGGGCGACCCCAGAGGCTCCAGTCTCCACGTATTCTCGGGCAACTCGATAAAGCGAAAAAGCACGCTGCCGAGCAATAGCACAGCCAAAAGCACGCTCAAACGATCACGGTCCAGGGGCTTGACATTTCCTTGCATTGGGGCGCATTGTACCTTTGGGGACGGGATTTGTCAACCTTATGAAAAAGATCGCCGAGCAAGCCAAGGGGCACGGTCGGAGACCGGCCCCGGCGGTCTTTTGGGTCAGGCTGTTTTGCGGAATCTCGTCCCCGGAGCCAATTGACCTCCCTCCAGGAACGTGCTATACTGTATATGGTGACTTGGTGACCATCAGAAAATTGTGAAAAGTTGAGTGGATGATGACCGAAACTGCCAAGTTCCTACCCCCAAAGCAGGCACGCTATCTCGCGGAGATGGCAGAACGAGCGCGAGCGGGCTTGAGTCGCTTCGTCGGCTACGAGGCAGCCTACGATTCTACCGCTTTGCAACTCCTAGACGAGTGGATTGATCGCCACCTGCGGCAGTTTCCCAACCCTTCGCAAGGAATGCGCCTGCTATGGACCAGTTTCCTGGGCGAAATGTTCCGCCGTCGCCACGGAGGCGAGTGGGTCGTCCAGGAAGGCGAGCAAGGGGAAAGACTGGCCGTGCTTTGTCCCGCCGAGGGCGGTGGTCTGCACACCGTGGACATTTCGAACCAGATTGGCCGCCGCATTACCCGTGGGATCTCCGCATCGCTGGCCTATTTTTACACCATCACCAGTATCGAATTGAGAGCGGAGCGGCAGTAGCGCCGTACGGGCCTCGAAAACACCAGGGCCAGCCTCCCAGTGAGGCTGGCCCTCTTTTTATGAACACGTCAATGTGAATTGGCCACCAGGAAACTGAACTGCTCCTCCAACTCCTGTCTGGCTTACTCTTTCCCCAACGCCGCCGCCGCCCCCAACGTGAGTCCAACACTCCGCGCCTTGAGGCCTATGACGAACAGCAAAGCCGCGACGACAATCAGGATCACTCCCGCCACGTTGACCGGCAACTATGTCAGTCCCGCAATAACAAACTGCGGCATCCAATGTGGGAGGTTATGTTTTTCCGAACCCGAAGATGCTGCTTTGCCCATCAAGCATTAGTGCTCGTCTTCCAAAGCCGTTGACGTCGAACCTGTTTTCGCCGATAGTAGCCAATCTCCAAGCATACGTCGTCGGACTTCCTCCGGCTCTACATCCTTGAGAGCCGGGGGCAACTGTCGAGTTGCTTCTTCAATAGCAGGTCTCAACCTACGCCAGTATCCCTCGTTGACAATAGCCCAATGCCTGAGGGCAAGTTCCTGAAGATAGTCCCGAAATCTCTTCGGAATCTGCCCCGGTGACTGGGCGTACTTGGTCAGGCACTTTCGGTCTTCTCTCACCTTGGCAACGGCTGTCGCTAGCATCTCAGGAGAACCAAACCTGAAAGCCATGAGCTCGTCTATTTGTTGATTGACGAAACGCACACTCTGGCTAACATACAAGAGAGCCTCGACTAGCTCCTTGTCAAAGGAGCTAATGATATCCGAGCAAAGAGCTGCCGTGATCGCATCATCACGGTACTTAAATACTTGACGAGTGGGGTCGTAGTACTCAGGGTGATACTCCTCCTCAGGCAGGAGCGGTGGGTTGTTCATATACTGCCAGTTCTGTTTCAGTTCTATCCTGATGCTAGCAAGAACGTTCTTCTTTCGGTTATTGCGGTCTCGTCTGTATTCCCCGAAGTAGTACAGGAGCCCCAGCACAAGCGCTAAGCCCTCGAGTACTACCTGTGCCCAGCCTGCAATATCACAATCCATATCCGTTTCCGCCCATCCACTGCCACTCGTCTCTTGCGTTTCGGTCCGCATCCCTGCACAAACAGCAGACGCACACAACGGGCACCAACGGCGGGCGGTAGGTCCGACCATTGGCACCCATCGTAGTGCGATCAGGAAGTAAACCTGGTGTCGCTACGCCACCCGCCGTATGCGACGCACCACGGCCAGCAATATCACCAGTCCGGCTGCCAGTACACCAGCCCCCAGCGCACCGATACCCGTGTCCGGAACGCTTGTGCCGCTCGACGCAGGCGTGGCTGTCGGCCAGCGCGTTGCCGTGAGTTCGGCCCCCGTCTCCGATGTGGGTGAAATAGTTCCCGACGCTGGCTGGACGGTCGCCGCCGCTGGTGACCGCGTCGGCGTCCGCGTAAGAGTTGGCAGGGGAGTATCAGTCGGGGCCGGTGTGTCCGTGGCCGTAGGTTGGGCCGCAACCGTCGCCGTCTCAGCCGCCGCTATCGCCACAGCCGTATTGGTGGCATAGATAGCCTGGTTCTGCACCTCGATACTTCCGTTCATCCGTGGGGCAATAACTACCGCCCAGACGGCGAAGGCGCAGATGCCCATCGCAAGTAGGCCACCCAGCGCTGCCACGAGAATGATAAAGGTGCGATTTTGCCCCTCTTCTTCGCCTGCGATTTCATCTTCTTCTATGAACTCATTCTCTTCCATTTGTGCCTCCTTGGGTCGCCCCCACCACCCCAATCTATACGCACAGGGCGGCTGACCAACACAGTCTAGCGCAAAACCTCTAGATTCGCCAGGGGGACAAAAACCGGCGCATCACGCCCCATGTCTACCTCTGCGCCGCGCGCCCTGGCTCCCGTCTCTATACAGCGGGCGTGGGCAGGAAGCGCCACTACCGTGCCCACTGCGCCCACGTATGGCGCTCGCACCACCCGCACCCGTGCCCCCACCGTCAGTGGCGTACCTGGCTGTGTCTGGGCTGCTGGCAACGTCTCGGCTGGCAAGGGGATAACGACTTCGGGGCGCACAATGCCCCAGCGCGTCCGGATTCGTCCACTGATCGAGGCCTCCCGGCCATCGTTGGTAGCGAGCAAGTCAAAGATCGGTGCCGACATCGGCGCCGCCCCAATGCCCTCAGTGACAACGATCGGGAAAGGAAGCCCCTCCACCAGCAGGAGCAATTCCGCCGACAACCCGCCGGTCACGATTCCCCGCACCTGAAGTTCTTGAGCCCGCTCAAGCACAGCCTTATTCAAACCCATACCACCGACGAGGATCGTCCCATGACAGGAAGGATCAATGACCTGGGCTCGCAGCGGCTTGTCCGGGCTTTTGACCATGCACTTGAGCACACCCAAACTCTCTCCAGCCGCCCCCCACACTCCTTGAATCACCGCCCCCATCGTCTCAATGACCACGCCACGGCCATCCAGGACGTTGCTCACCTTGCCATGAATGTAGGCACGCAGTTCGAACAGAGTGGGCTGCGCCTCAATCAATACACGTCCACCGCCACTGGCCGTCACCATGCCGTCTATGGGCGACTTGACAGAGCGAGTTCCCAGGCCACGCCGCGTGGCAATCACCTGGCCCCGCCGCACATCATCGCCCAGATTGACGCGCAGGTAACGCTCGACCCGAGAGCCAGGGACGCCCAACAAGCGCGCCACCCCAACAATACGAAAATCGCCCGGCAAGTCCGTGCGCGCCACGACCTGCGTAGGCTCCACCCGTTCGCCAACACGCACCAGCACATCGCCCGGCGCGGGTAACATCCGCTCGCGCCGTACGTTAGCCAAAGGAGTAACCTGAGTCTCGAAAGGATAATACATCCTGCTAACTCATCCTCCCACGTCCCACAACCATTGTCGCACCTGCGCCTGACGCTGCTCCGGGTCTCTCGGGAAACGCAGCCGCCGCCCTCGGGCATCAATGATCAGCCCGACCAACCCACCGCTCACGCGCCGTTTGCCAGCCCTCCCCCGTCCGCCGAGACCCACGTCAAATTGACGCGCTGGGCGCAATTCCACCACCGCTTGCTGACCCGGCAGAAGAGGCAACACCTCCAGGTCTCCGTAAGACACCTCGACGCTGAACGTACTCCCGTCGTCATAAGTCACCCGCACCTTTAGGACAGTATCGCCGCGACGCGCGCGCCCGACCGGCGCGACTACCGTCGCCAGGTTGACCAAACATCCGCTATCCAACGCCTCCACCGCTGCCAACGGCTTGACCGCCGCGACGCCTCCCAGCGCCGGCGCCAGCCCATGCACATCCAACACCAGTGTGCTGACCCCAATGGGCTCCAGGGCATCCAGCACGATCAGGGCTGCCTGTCCAGGGCGTGGAGCGTGGGCCAACACGCCTCCGCTGACAACAATTGTATCACACATCGGCAAGAGATGGGGATAGAGCTGCGCTGCACCAGGCCTCCAGCCCGGACGGGCCACTCGCAACGCCGCGCGGATTGCCTCGCGTGCCAATGCCTGCTCCAGCCACAACTCGCGTGGCTCCTGCGGGATGCTGACCGGATGAGTCTCCTTATTGATGAGCAATCCACGCACCTCATCGTCGCTCATCGGTTCGGGCAGCCAGCGGGTGATGACGTTGGCGCCTCGCTTCTGCAATAGTTGTTCTCCCCCGAAGGCGACGCCCAGATCTCCACGCACCGTCAGGAAAGGCCGCCCGCCAAAGACAGCAGCCACCGTTGTATTGGCGGCGCCCACATCCACGCCCAGCACACCCTTCGATGGATCGCCCAGGTGCCAGAGATACTGTATCAGCCGGCCAAAAGCACGGCCTGTAGGTATGAGCGGCGACGGGCTCCAGGCACTCACGTCGTCAATGCCTGGCAATTGCCCCATCTTGTCCTGCAGGTAGAGTGCATCCAACTCCGCCTGGGCACTGAACAGGTTCTCGTCCTCCAGAGTAGGGCGCACATTGTCAGCGACTCGCAACTCGGCCCGCTCACCCACGATGTCCACCACTCGCCGTCGCAGCCGAGAGTTACCCGCGTAGAGTAGACGGGGACGCGCGCCCTGGTCCGTTAGCGAGCAGGCCAGGGCCGCTGCTTCCACCAATTCAAGCACCGGAGTTACCGCGCCGCCCTCCACACCCCCAGCGATGCAAACCACATCGGGCGCGGCGTCACGGATCGCGCGCACGCGGTCCTCGTCGCTCACCCCTCCCCCTTGGCCATCGCCGGACAGGATCG
>JAUXFI010000060.1 GCA_030620125.1 Anaerolineae bacterium | reverse complement strand
GAACGGCGTCGAAACCGCCAGGGGAACCAGAGAGGTGGTCGTGCACCTCGCGCCGGTGACTGAGCAGCGGGAGTTCAAAGAGACCTGTCCCCCGGTCGAGGAGGTCCACGACGGCAGGCTCGGTCAGCAGCCGGCCGTTGCTGATGATGGTCGTCCTAACCCCTCGCTCGCGCAACAGGTCGAGCATGTGGGGCAGGTCATCGCGCAGAAGCGGCTCGCCGCCGGTGAGCGTGACGTGACGGCAGCGGGTCTCGTCCAGGGCCTTGTTCAGGAGCGCGAGGGTCTGGGGGGTGTCCAGTTCGCCACGGGGATAAGCGGATGGGCGTCCCCGGGCATCTGGCAGCCAGACATTGTAGCAGTGGAGGCAGGCATGGTTACACCGCTGGGTGATCTCAAAGATGAGAGTCTGGAGGCGCGGGCGGGAGTTGATCATTCGAGACAACTATGCTACTTCTCAAGTAGCAGTTCGACCAGGAAGCAGGCCGCCTCGGCTGCCTCGGGGGTGATCTCCAGGTCAAGTTCATCGAAGGAAGGGAAATTGTAGGTATCGCCAGCAGCCTCCCGCAGTTCGTCGTACAGCGATTGGATCTCTTCGTTGGAGAGAGCCAGGAACGCGATGTCCCGCTCGACGGCGGCCTGGGCCTGCGCCACTGTGTTCTGGTCGAGGTCGCCGCTATCGGCTATCTCGGCCAGGAAATCGGCCTGCCGCACCAACTGATCGGCGCTGGTGGGGGTGTAGTTTATCAATACCGGCTCGTAGCAGGTCATGCCGCAATTGGATCGCCAGACGTGGTAGGCAGCCTCCGAAAAAGCGACCTGTACCTGGTCGGCTATGGATGGGTCCAGCTCGCCCGCAGCGATCAGGTCATCGAGAGCCGCGCGGTGGTCGGCGATGAGTTGGTCCAACGCCCCCTCGCCCCGTTCGTGGTCATCCCAGTCTTGAGCCTCTTGCGTCAACCAGTCGAACCGTAGCCAGCAGTTGCGCAAGTGACCCCGGGGAGTGTCGTCTCCGCCCCCCATTGGAACACAACGGGCCATCACCAGCGAACCGATGGCAATACCGATACCCTTGATAAATTCACGGCGGGTAGGCGTCATCTCATTCTCTCCCTTCTCGCCTCTGTCACTCCAACAGCCGCAGCACCCGCTCGGCCACCGCCTCGGCGGTGAAGCCGAACTGCTCCATCAGCACCTTGTAGGGAGCCGAGGCCCCGAAACGATCCAGTCCCATCACGTCGCCGGCCGGGCCGACGTACTTTTCCCACCCCAGCGTCACGCCCGCCTCAATTGCCAACCGCGCCGTCACTGGCGGCGGCAACACCGCCTCCCGGTACGAGGCTGGCTGCGCGTCGAAGAGTTCCCAACTGGGCATGCTCACTATTCGCACCCCGATCCCTTTTTGCGCCAGCAACTCCCGCGCCTCCAGCGCCAGGTGTAACTCGGAGCCGCTGGCGATGATCAGCGCGTTGGACACGCCGGAACTTTCGGCCAGGATGTAGGCCCCACGGGCGACATTCTGAAACGAATTGCGCATGGTCTCGAATAACACGGGCAATTTCTGGCGAGTGAGGATCAGCGCGGTGGGGCCGTCTCGCCGCTCCAGCGCCACGCGCCAGGCCGCGGCGGTCTCGTTACCGTCGGCCGGGCGGATGACGACCAGGTTGGGGATCGTGCGCAACGCCGCCAACTGCTCGACCGGCTGGTGGGTGGGACCGTCCTCGCCGATCCAGACCGAGTCGTGGGTCCAGACATAGACGACCGGCAGGCGCATCATCGCCGCCAACCGCACCGGTGGGCGCATATAGTCCGCAAAGACCAGGAAGGTAGCGCCGTAGGGAAGCACGCCGCCGTGCAGCGCCAGTCCATTGAGGATGGATCCCATAGCGTGCTCGCGCACGCCGAAGCGCAGATTGCGCCCGGTGGGCGTCTCGCGCTGGAAATCGCCATAGTCCTTGAGCAGCGTGACTGTGGAGGGGGCCAGGTCTGCCGAACCACCGATGAGCGTGGGCAGGGCGGGGGCGAGCACGTTCAGCACCGCGCCTGAGACTTTGCGCGTGGCCAGCGGGCCGTCGGCGGGGGCGAATGTGGGCAGCGCGTCCGCCCAGCCTGCGGGCAACTTGCCGGCCCACAGCGTCTCCAGAAGCGCAGCCTCCTCGGGGTATGACGCCCGGTAGCGCTCAAAGGTCTCGCGCCACTGGGCCTCCTGCTGCTGTCCTCGCTCGACCGCTTGCTGGAATACCGCCAGCGCCTCCTCGGGGATCAGGAAGCGCGTCTCGGCTGGCCAGCCCAGCGCCTCCTTTGTTAGCCGCACCTCCTCCTCCCCCAACGGAGAGCCGTGAGCGCCGGCTGTATCCTGCTTGTTGGGGCTGCCGTAGGCGATGTGAGTATGGCAGACGATGAGGGAAGGGCGCTCCGTCTCCGCCTGCGCAGCGCGGATGGCCGCCTCGATCCCGTCCAGGTCGTACCCATCCACCTCCTGCACATGCCAGCCGTAGGCCCGGAAACGGGCTGGGACGTTCTCGGTGAAGGCAATGTCTGTAGAGCCTTCGATAGAGATTTCATTGTCGTCGTAGAGGTAGACGAGTTTGCCCAGTCCCAGGTGTCCGGCCAGGCTGGCCGCCTCGTGGCTCACCCCTTCCATCAGATCGCCGTCGGAGACAATGGCATAAGTAAAGTGGTCAACAATGGGAAAACCGGGCCGGTTGAAGGTGGCGGCCAGGAAAGACTCGGCAATCGCCATCCCCACACCGTTGGCGAAACCCTGTCCCAGCGGGCCGGTAGTGGTCTCGACGCCGGGGGTCATGCCATACTCAGGATGCCCAGGTGTGCGGCTGCCCCACTGGCGAAAGCTCTCGAGTTCCTCCAGCGGCAGGTCGTAGCCGGTGAGGTGGAGCAGGCTGTAGAGTAGCATTGAGCCGTGCCCAGCCGAGAGGACGAAGCGGTCGCGATTGGGCCAGGCGGGGTTGGCCGGATTGTGCTTGAGGAAGCGGGCCCATAACACGTATGCCACGTCCGCCGCCCCCATTGGCATACCCGGGTGGCCGGATTTGGCCTTTTGTACGCCATCCATTGCCAGTGTGCGGATGGTGTTGATGCACAGTTGATCGAGTTTGGTATTCATCGCGGGGTCCTTTCATCACATCATGGTCGCGTAGGCTCCTATTGTACCCGGAAAGGCGGCAGTGGCAAGGAAAGAACAAACCGCTTGATTGCCGAAAAACAGGTTTTGACGTAGAATAGAAGGTGGAGGTACGCTTTGACTATGGGTCAAACTGAGACGCTACAGGAAACCCCGCCCCGTCCGTTACGCCGCCCCCCCTGGCTGCGGGTGCGCGCCCCCACGGGCGAGACGTACCATTGGCTCAAGCGGCTGATGCGAGACAAGGAGTTACACACCGTCTGCGAGGAGGCCCATTGCCCCAACATCGGCGAGTGTTGGGGCCACCGCACCGCCACCTTTCTCATCCTCGGTGACACTTGCACCCGCAACTGCCGCTTCTGCAACGTCAAGACAGGCCGGCCGGAGCCGCTAGACCCTGACGAGCCGGAGCGCGTGGCCCAGGCGGCACAGGCAATGAAGCTCAAGCACGCCGTCATCACCTCGGTGGACCGGGACGACCTGCCCGACGGCGGAGCGTCCGTCTTTGCTGCCGTCATTCGCCGCATCCGCGCCCTTCGACAGGCCCTTCGGCTGCGCTCAGGGCAGGCTCAAGGCGGGCTCCTCCAGCCCGGCTGCACGGTGGAGGTGCTGATACCCGACTTTCGCGGGCGCATCGAGCCGCTAAAGACAGTGATGGATGAACGGCCCGATATCCTCAACCACAACGTCGAAACACCGCCGCGCCTCTTCCGCGCGGTGCAGCCTCAGTGCCGCTACGAGTGGTCACTGGCCGTGTTGCGCAACAGTAAAGTGCTATGGCCAGAGGCGATCACCAAGAGTGGCCTGATGGTCGGGTTGGGGGAGACGGTGGACGAGACGCTGGACGTGATGCGCGACTTGCGCGAGCTGGACGTGGATATTCTCACCATCGGACAGTACCTGCAGCCTACCAGGCAGCACGCCCCCATCTCCCGCTACTACACGCCGGAAGAGTTCGAGATGTTCCGGGAACGAGGCTACGAGATGGGGTTCCGCTGGGTCGAAAGCGGCCCGTTGGTGCGAAGTTCGTACAACGCGGAGGCGCAGGCCAGGCGGTTAGCACAGGCATAGGGACGATTGGGGCTCTGGCAGCCCGCGCTCTACATAATTCTCTCGATGAGTAGATAACAGGTCGCTGCCAGAAGCCCGGCAACAGGAATGGTCAGAATCCAGGCAACAGCGATCTGCCCCGCGACACCCCAACGGACCTTGCTCAGTCGCTCGGCTGAGCCCACGCCCAGGATGGTGGTGCTGACCACGTGGGTCGTGCTAACTGGACCTCCCATAAAGGCGGCCCCCAGAATCACCCCTGCCGAGGCAGCCTGGGACACAAAGCTGTGGACTGGCCGGACCTTGTAGAACTTGCCGCCCAGGGTGCGGATGATCCGCCACCCGCCCAGCGCCGTTCCCAGCGCCATCGCCCCGGCACAGGCAGTGACCACCCAGGTAGGAACCGTGAAATGGGTCAACGTCCCTCCGGCCAGCAGGCCCATTGTGATGATTCCCATCGTCTTCTGGGCGTCGTTGGTCCCGTGGCTCAGTGCCAACACCGTGGCGGTCAGGGTCTGGATGTGCTTGAAGAAAACATTGATGCGCGGAGTGGCCCCTCGTGCCAGAAAGAACGTGACCTTCATCAACACATAACCAGCGAGCAACCCGGCAATAGGGGAGAGCAGCAGCGCCAGTAGCACCTTCAGCAGACCGGGCAGGAGAATGGCCTGAAAGCCATAACCTATGACAGCCGCGCCAACCAGTCCCCCAATCAGGGCATGGGAGGAACTGGATGGAATCCCCAGCAGCCACGTCAGCAAGTTCCAGACGCTGGCCGCTATCAACGCAGCCAGGACGACCGGGAGAGTCGCAGCCTGCTCTGCCACCACTTCGTGGCCGATGGTCGTGGCGACGGCGACGCCGAACAGGAACGGGCCAATAAAGTTGGCGATAGCGCTGAGAGCCAGCGCCTTCCGTGGCGCCATCGCGCGCGACGAGATCATCGTCGCTACTGTGTTGGCGCTACCGTGAAACCCGTTCAGGAAATCGAACAGAAGCGCTATACCCACAAAGAACAACAAAAAAGGAGGCAATCCCAACAAGCCTTCCACCAGATATTCCTTCCCTTCACCCCTTTTGTTCGACCAAGAGTCTACCGAAAAATCGCCGAGGCCAGTCTCTAACTCTCGCCCGAAAAATACTCCATCAACTGGTCAATGTGCAGAATCCCGTCATAATCAAGCCCGTCCCCACCTTGCTTCAGTTCCCCTCTCTCGCCATCGGGATCACCCAGGCAGGTGACAATAACGTCCGCCTTGCTGAGGTCCTCCCTCTCCGTGTAGACGTTTGTCGTCACCACGACGTACATTCCAGCAGCCGTGGCAGCCAGAACGCCGTTTCTCGAATCTTCGATGACGATGCACTCTTCGGGCTTTAGGCCTGTCTTCTGCAGGGCCAGGTTGTAGATCTCGGGGTCCGGCTTCTTCCTGCTCACCACATCCCCCGCAAGGACAAAATCGAACTGGATATCTTTCAGGATGTTGTAAGCAACAGCGTGGGCTGCCCTCTCATTAGATGTAGTACATACGCCCAACGTCAGGCCCGCCGCCATAGCTTCCTGCATCAACCTCTTGACGCCCGGCCTGAGGGGAAGCTTTCCGCTTTCTATGAGATCGATAAAGATCGCGGTCTTTCTCTTGTGCAGTTCCTTTACGAGTTCATCCTCCTCCTCTGGCTTTACCGCGACACCAAAGCCTTCGGTATGGAGATAGTGCCGCATCCTTTCCTTTCCGCCGGATACCTGGAGCAGTTCGTGGTACTTTTCCACGTCCCACTGGAAATCATACCCGAACTCTTCAAAGGTCTGGTTGAAAGCGACCCTGTGGCCGTCCCTCTCCGTATCAATGATGACCCCATCCTGGTCGAACACGAGCGCCTTGATCTGTGTCATTTTCTGTTCCTCCTGAAAGGCTTGAAGCGATTAACTGGTGTAGAACTCTTTGATAATCTGAACGGCCAGCCTGTTCTCGTCCTCCAGCCCTATGGTGAGCCGGAAGAAGCCATCGCTTCCATACATCTCGGGCTGAGGCCTGAGAATCACCCCTCGTCCCCGCGCATACTTCACCATGTCAATTCCCTTCTTGCCAGCCCCCTGGCCGTCGAAGAGGATATAGTTCCCGTGCGAGTGGAATATCGTGAGACCTGGGATGTCCCTGAGCGCCTCTTCGATGTATCTTGCCTCGCGGGTGTTGAATTCTACCCTTTTCTCCATAGCCTCCGTGTCTTCCAGAGCCGCCAGGGCCGCCCACATCGGGATCGTGCCAACGTTCCAGGGAATGAGCATACAGGAAATCGTATCAACGACTTCTTTCTGTGCGAGCATGTACCCAAATCGAAGGCCAGCCAGCCCATACGCCTTGGAGAGAGTAAAGGTGACGATGACGTTATCGTGTTCCTTGATCAGCTTTACCAGGGACCTTTCCATCCCACCAAACTCGATGTAGGCTTCGTCAACGATGAAGGGAACCCCGGTCTCGGCGATTCTGACAAAGCCCGCCTCGTCCATAAAGTTCCCGGTCGGATTGTTCGGGTTGGCGATCACGATGACCTTTGTTTTCGGCGTAATCGCTTCAAGCACCGCATCGGGATCGAACAACAGCTCGCCTTTTTCCCTGTCATAGATCATAGGCACCGACACCAGCTTGCCGCCCAGAGCCGCGCAGCGTAATTTGTAGATGCCAAAACATGGCGTGTGCTGGATCACTTCCTCACCTGGCAAGAGAAAGCTGCGAAAGATCATATCGTAGACCTCGCTCGTCCCGTTGCCGAGCATGACGTTCTCAGGACCGTCCACCCCTCTTACCTCGGCAATCTTTGAGCGGACGACCAGGCCCTGGTCTGGGTACCTGTTCGCCTTCTTCGCGTACTCGTTGATGGCATCGAGGACCTTCTGAGAGGGCTCCCAGGGATTCTCGTTCGACATCATCCTCTTGAGGTTCGGCTCCTGCCAGGCCAGTTCAATGTGGGAAGAGACGTACATTTTTTGCCCGTTGAGCCATGGAACGAGGTAGTCTTGTACCTTTTTCACCGTATCTCCTTGAGTTAATTGAGTGTCACCGTTTGCTACAGGGGAATAATCTCCCATTCACGTCTCACACTGCTTTACCAGCAGAGCCCAGCATATCAATCCAATACCCAATCCTCTCCCTGATCGCATCCTTCACGACGATGTCAATCTTTCCTGGATTGTATTCCTCTCTGTGTCCCTGGATATAACCGAACGTGGCGTCAATGAGAGTGTGTTTCAGGTCCGTGGACACGTTGAACTTGGCCCCCCCGGATGCGATCAACTCTTTCACTATGTCGAATGGAAGACCGGTTCCCCCGTGGATCACCAGAGGGACTCTTGGCCCTTGCCCGTTGAGCAACTCGTTTATCCTCCGGAGCCGCTCAACGTCAACTTTTGGATCCTTCGTCTTGTAAATCCCGTGAGCTGTACCAATCGCCGGAGCCAACAAGTCTACACCGGTACTCTCGACGAACTCGACGGCTTGCTCCGGGTCACAGAGGGCGGCCTCGTCCTCCGCAACCTTGATCTGATCCTCGACGCCTGAGACCGTGCCCAGCTCTCCCTCGACAGAGATGCCGCCTGCCGCGTGACAGTAATCGCAGACCGCCTTGGTCTGCCTGACGTTCTCCTCAAAGACCTGTCTCGAGGCATCCATCATGATATTCGTATACCCGGCGTCGGCACATCGCTTGCAGTAGTCAACGTCCCTGCAATGATCCAGGTGCAGGGCTATCGGAATCGGGGCGGACGCGGCCAGAGCCCGGTACACCGCTACAAAGACGTGGCGATCCAAAAACTTGGACGGCGTCACAGAGGTCTGAATGATGAGAGGGGCCTTTCTGTCTACAGCGGCCTCTACGACGGCCTCCATCTGGATAATGTTGGTGACATTGAACGCACCGACGGCATATTTTCCCTCGGTGGCTTTCAACAGTATTTCTCTCGCATTTGCTATTGACATTTATTTGAGCCTCTCTTTCGTGAGCATCCGGCACGGAACCCGATGCGTCATGTGATGGACTTTGGCGGGGTCATTCTGGATTCGGAACCAGCCAGGTGCAGGTGCATAATCTGGTTCGGGGTGGGACCCGATGATAGTTGTCAGCAGGGCCATAAACGCTCCGAGTTCTACCTTGCTGGATCTCGTCGCCGCGGACTGCATCCACTGAACTAACTCGGCCCCAAATAATCGGAGTAGGCATTGCTGGTAAAGCAGCATATCTAATGATCTATTAGCATAGACCATTCACGGCGTCAGTATAGCACACCGGTACATGGGTGTCAAGAACCATTTCGCGACGTTCACATTCAGCGCAGAACGCGACCGCGCCGGCCCTGGATCAAAGGCCGGCGCGGCAACGAGGCAACGTTATTCTTCAGGATCACGTCTCCTCGGTTGATCCCAATGCAAGACTTTAACAGTACGTATGTATGCGTTGCCCGATCAATTCTCAGACTTACCGAAACAGCAGCATGACCAGCGCGAGGCCGACGACCACAAGGGCCAGAGCCGGCAGAATGCGAGTCAAGAGTTGGGCAGTCTTCGGAGGGCCAATATCCGGCTGCAGCATTTCCTCTTCTCCTCAAACAACGGCAATAGGTAATGAGCACTCTATACATCACGGGACACTCTTATATTACCATCATGTGGCCGCCATTTCAATAGGCTATTTGCACTAATCCCATCGTTGTGAGCACATCTCAGATTTCTAAATCTCAAATCCATAAATCCTGAATCTCCCGAGGTTGCCTTAGACGGCGAAACGTAGTATAATCTGCGAGCGTTGCCCTTCAGGGAACGCAACTTTGAAAGGAATGTATTATGAACCTGGTCGAATCACTAGAACGTCAACTGGAATCCAATCCAAACATCCCCGAATTGCGTCCGGGCGATACCGTCAAAGTACACGCGCGCATCGTCGAGGGCGACCGCGAGCGCGTGCAGGTTTTCAAGGGTACCGTCATCCGTATGCACAAGGGCGGCGCAAACGCCAACTTTACCGTGCGGCGCATCGCCTCCCACGGCATTGGGGTAGAACGCTCTTTCTTGCTACATTCGCCCCGCCTTGAGAAGGTCGAAGTGTTGCGACGGGCACGCATTCGCCGCGCTCAACTCTACTACCTGCGGCAGCGGCGAGGCAAGGCCGCTCGCCTGCGAGAAAAGCGCACCCGATAACACCAATGCCCCTCCCCGCCATTGGCATTACCGGCCGCACCGACCAATCCGCCCGCCCACCCAACTTGCCTCTGTTCGCCATTTCCCAGGCCTACGTCCAGGCTGTAGAGTTGGGCGGCGGCGCTCCGGTGGTCATCCCGCCGTACCTGGAAGAGGCGAAACTACGCGCCGTCTTTGAGCACCTCGATGGGCTAGTCCTCTCCGGCGGCGGGGACATCCTGCCAGCACTGTACGGCGGGGAAGACAGCAGGCTACTGTGGTTCGTAGACGAGCGGCGTGATCGGGCGGAACTGGCGCTGGCACGCTGGGCACTGACGGAAGGACTCCCCCTGCTGGCGATCTGCCGGGGGATCCAGATAGTCAACGTCGCTGCCGGGGGGACGCTCATCCAGGACATCCCCACCCATGTTCCCAACGCCCTCTCCCACAGCAGCGTCGCTGGCCGGCCCACGAGCTCTATTGCCCATACAGTCGAGGTGACGGCGGGTAGCTGGCTGGCTGCGCTGGCCGGGGATGGCGAGTTGGGCGTGAACAGCGCCCATCACCAGGCGGTCAAGGTCGTGGGCGCGGGCCTGGTCGTCACCGCCCGCGCTCCCGATGGTATCATCGAGGGACTGGAATCACCCGACCATCCCTTCTGTGTCGGCGTGCAGTGGCATCCCGAGGTGCTGGTCGAGAGCCATCCCGTGATGCGCCGCCTCTTCGAAGGACTGGTCGAGGCAGCGCAATCCAGATG
>JAUXFI010000077.1 GCA_030620125.1 Anaerolineae bacterium | reverse complement strand
TGCGGAATGGTACGGCGTGGTACCTTTCACTTCGATAGAGCGCGCTTTCGTTATCCCCTTGGACAACGATAACCCCAGTTGGTTCTTTCGTTTTAGCGTCCCAGGAGGTGAGACGGAGTACATCGTAGAGGTACTGAACGGCAAGGTGCTCGGAGCCAACGAAACGAAGATCCCAAGCTATATAGAGCCCTCTCTGGAGGAACTAGAGTCTTTGGGAGATGAATGGGCCGTGGTGGATAACGTTGCGGTGTTGGAGAGGTATCTCGAGGAGGAAGATAGCTTACTGGCCCAGCTTCCTTACTTGTTGGTCGCCTACCGTCTGGCGAAGCCAGAGGGACAGCCCCATCCCGTTTGGACTCTATACAATGCGCAGAATCTGACCGGGCCGATTTTCACCGTAGATGCCATCACTGGTGAAGTACTTCCCGTGGAGTGATGACGAGGGGCTTTTCTCCCCCATCACCACTTTCCCATTCTGTTAGGCAACAAAGCAGGACAGCCATTCGCTGTCCTGCTTCTCATTTCCCCTCACGGCGACCCGCGCGTCGTCTCCTCTACGGCCCTACCGTAATCAAATCCTCAAGCCCTTCAAAAGTCGCCGGGCCGATGCCTGGAATGTTCTGAACGTCTTCGATGGTCTCAAACGGGCCGTTGGCCTCGCGATACTCCAGGATGCGCTGCGCCGTCGCCGGGCCGACGCGTGGCAGCGTCTCCAGTTCCGCTACCGTGGCCGTGTTGGTGTCGACCAGCGCCCCCGCCGATCCCCCGCTGCCTGACGAGCCGCCCGAAACCGACGGCGGTGGATCCATCTCTCCCTGGCGCGGCACGTAGATTTTCTGTTGATCTTGTAATCCGAGGGCCAGATTGATGTGGTCCAAATCGGCGTCGGAGGCCGGACCGCCAGCGGCGTCTATCGCGTCCTGGACGATGCTGCCTGGGGGCAGTTCGTAGACTGCTGGTTGGCGCACCGCGCCGCTGACGTGGACCCGGATGGGGAGCGGAGCAGGAGTGGGAGGCGGGGTCGAGGTGGGGAGAGGAGTGGAAACGACGATAGGCGTGCTATCTTGAGGGTGCGGAGCGAAGTAGCCAATCGCACCACCAACGATGAGACTGACCACCGAACATAGGATGATGTAGCCCCGGTACCGCGCTGCTCCCTGATCCGTCATATCTCCCACCTAAGCTGGATGCGTCACGCCGCCCGCAATACCTCTAATAGCAACCGCACGCTGTTCTCCACGTCTCTCTCGTCCACTATCTCGGAAGGAGAGTGGATGTAGCGGCAGGGGATGGAGAGGCAGCCAGACGGTACGCCCGCCCGCACCAGTTGCATCGCCGCCGCGTCAGTCGTGCCTCGCTCCAACACCTCCAGTTGGTAGGGGATGTCCGCCTCCTGCGCCCGCTGCACCAGCAGGTCGCGCACCTGTGGGTGGGCAATCATCCCCGAGTCCTGCACCTTCACCGCTGGTCCCTTGCCCAACTCCACTGCCATTGGGTGGCACTCTGGCCTGTCACCGGTCCCCGTCACGTCCACGGCGATGGCCAGGTCGGGATCAATGCCGTAGGCGGAAGTGCGTGCCCCCGAGAGCGTCGTCTCCTCCTGTACGCTGAAGACGAAGTATACGTCGTGCGGCGTTTTTTCCAGGCGGCGCAGCGTCTCGATCAACACTGCGCATCCGATGCGGTCGTCCATCGCCTTGGAGATCAAGCGGGTGCCTTGTGCGATGAAGGGCCGCACGAACGCCGCCGAGTCGCCCACGTGCACGGGGCAATCATCGCGGCTCGTGGCTCCCACGTCAATGTACAGTTGCTCGAGCTTTGGGATCTTGTTGGTGTCGTCGCGTTTCTCCTCGACGCCGATGACACCCACTATCCCAGCGGCGAAGACGACCCGCGCACCTACACAGGTGAGCGGGCTAACCCCGCCAATGCGCGTGAAGCGGGCGAATCCCTTCTCGTCCACAAAAGTCACCATCACGCCGATTTCGTCCATGTGGGCGGCCAGAACGATACGTTTGCCTTCACCGCTGCCCTGCTTGTGGATGACCAGGCTGCCCAGCGGGTCCACTCGAAGTTCGTCGGCAAAGGATTCGACCTCGGCGCGGATGACGGCACGTATCTGCTCCTCGCATCCTGAGGGGCTGTGAGTTTGCACCAATTTGCGAATCAATTCTTTCATTAGTCTCCTTCCCTTCTCAGGGTACGCCGCGTAAGGCGCGAAAGCGATTCGCGCATCAGACGCACCGTGTTGTTGAAATCGTCCAGGCTCAGGATTGCCACCGGGCTGTGGATGTAGCGACAGGGCACTGCCACCGTCACCGAGGGCACGCCCTCGTGTGTCAGGTGAATGGCCCCTGCGTCGGTGCCGCCGATGCCCGGCTGCTTGATCTGGTACGGAATGCCGAGTTCGTCGGCCGAGCCTGTCAGCAGCCGCACCAACCGCCGGTCGGCGCTGAAGGAGTGATCCATTATCGTGATCGCCGGCCCCTTGCCCAGTTCTGTCGTGGGGCTGATGTCCTTGTCCTTGGGTATCTCGTCGGCGATGGTGCCCTCCAGCGCGAAGGCGCAGTCAGGCTTGATAGCGTAGGCCGCCACCCGTGCCCCGCGTAGCCCGACCTCCTCTTGCACGGTGAAGGCCGCATGGAGGTCGAAGTGAAACTGCTCGCCGTGCAGCAGTTCCACCAGCACCGCACAGCCGGCCCGGTCGTCGAACGCCTTGCCGCTGACAGTGGGGCCCAGTTCGCGGAACTGTGTGGCGAAGGTGGCATAGGTGCCCAGCGGGGCCAGTTTCTTGGCATCATCTTTGCTCTTGGCCCCAATGTCCATGACCAGGTCTTGGATCTTGGGAACCTCTTTGTTTTCCTCTTTCTTGAGCAAGTGAATTGGCTTGGTGCCGATGACGCCGGGGATGTGTCCGGGACCAACCTGGAGGAGAGTGCCGGGTAGCAGGCGGGGATCAATCCCGCCGATGGATCTCACCTTCAGAAAGCCGTCATTGTCGTGCCCCACGACCATCAGGCCGATCTCGTCCATGTGAGCCGCCAGCATCACCCGCATACGCTGCCGCCCCGTCCCGCGCTTGAAGGCCAGGACGTTGCCCATTGTGTCTACTCTGATCTCATCTACGTGCTCCCGCACCGCATCAAGTACGACAGTGCGCACGTCGCCTTCGTTCCCTGAAACGCCATACGCTTCCGAGAGTTCTCTCAGTATCATGAATTCTCTTACTCCGTTTTCTCCTCGTAATCCCACGCCAGCTTATCCAGAAAGTCCGCCTCCAACCCGGCGACAAACGCCGCCAGCAATCGCCCAGCTCGCTCGACGTCCTGCACGGCCAGCGTCTCCACCGGCTGGTGCATGTAGCGGGTCGGGATGGAGACGAGAGCCGTGGGCACTCCTTCGCGTGTGACCTGGATGGCCCAGGCGTCGGTGCCGCTGCGGCCCGGGACGGGGTCCATCTGATATGGAATCTCGTGGGCCTCAGCCACTTTTTTCAGGCGCGCCACGAGCCCCGGGTGGAAATTGGGACCGATGCCGATGGTTGGCCCCTCGCCCAGGGGGAAACTGTCCACCTCCGGGACACCCGGATGTCTGCCAAATGTCACGTCCAGCGCCACGGCCAGGTCTGGCGCGACGCCGTAGGCAGAGGCGATGGCTCCTTTCAGCCCCGTTTCCTCCTGCACCGTCGCCACGGCGAATACATCCCAGGCGTGGCGCACACTGGACAGTTGCTCCAACGCGAGCGTCACGGCAGCCACGCAGGCCCGATCGTCCATCGCCTTGCCTGCCACGCGGCGGTTTTTCAGCTCCACCATCTCACGCCGGATGGAGATCAGGTCGCCGACTGCGACCAGCCGCTCGACTTGTTTTGCTGGCAGCCCTACGTCCACGAAGAGTTTTTCCCAGGGCACGGCCTTCTTGCGCTCTTCCTGGGGCAGAACGTGGGGGGGGCGGGTGGCGACGACGCCGGGCAAGTCGCGCCGCCCGTGGACTATTACTTCTAGCCCCAACAACACCCGCCGGTCTGTTCCTCCGACTCGGGTGATGCGCAAAAAGCCCTTCTCAATACCGGTCACCATCAATCCGATCTCGTCCATGTGGGCCGCCAGCATCAATCTGGGACGAGGAACCTCGGCGGGCCGGGTCGAGTCGTCGGTGCCCCGTTTGAGGGCGATCAGGCTACCCAGTTTGCCCTCACGCATCTCGTCCACGAAGGGCTGCCAGGTCTGGCGCAACAGTTCGCGCACTGGTTCCTCGTGGCCGGCAATGCCATCAATTTCCGAAAGTTGTTTCAACAAGGAGATAGTTTCCACGCGGGACTCCTTCTGTAAAGATTACTGCTCACGTTTCCAACGTCGGCGTGATAGTCACCGTGGGCGTGAGCGTGAGCGTCGGGGTGACTGTGGGTGTCTCGGTCGGCGTCTCTGTCGGTGCGAGTGTTTCGGTCGGTGTTTCTGTCGGTGTTTCTGTCGGGATGGGTGTTTCGGTTGGTGTCTCCGTCGGGATGGGTGTTTCAGTCGGCGTCTCCGTTGGAGTGAATGTGGACGTCGCCGTGGGTGTGAGTGTCGGTGTGGCTGTAGGGAGCGCGGTAATGGTGGGTGTCAACGTAGCTGTAGGGGTCGGTGTCACCAGTGGCGTAGGAGTGTGCGTGGGCGGGAACCACTGGGTAGGGGTCGGCAACAGCGTCTCCGTCGGCTCCACTGTCCTAATGGCGGGCGTGGCTGAAGGCGACTCGGTAGGTGTTGCGGTTGGTATAGGCGTCGGCACTCTGGCCTCTGGCTTTAACATTAGCATTGAGACAGCGATGCAGTAGCAGGGCAGTGTCAAGAGGATGATGCTGGCCAGCACCCAGTGTATAGGATGCCACTCACTCGTATCACGCATTAATAACTCCGCTGTAGGAGACTACGATATGATAGCACCGTTGAGGGGGTTTGTCAAAGCGGCGCTTTGTTTGAACTGGAGCAGTTCACGACGACGCAGAAGAGTTCAGAATAGCAGCCAGCCGATCCCCACTGCGACGAGTGCACCTATGACAGAGGCGCCAAAGTTCACCAGATCATTCCCCAGCCAGCGCCACCCCCGCAGCAGGCGCGTCTCTGTGCCGCAGCGGTGTACTTTGCACTCAGTTTCCTTCTGACAAGTGTCGCACCAGTAGATGGCCTGCACGCTGGCCCCCAGCAGGCTATCGAACAACGACCCGGCCAGCCCGCCCGCCGTCGCTGCCAGTATCAAGGCGACCGCGATGGTCCAGCCCTGGCGCAAAGCCAGCAGCTCCAGCCCGCCCAACAGGCCGATGAGAAGCGCGCCCCCCAACGACGCCGCTGTTCCCAGCCACGTGATGCCCCCCGAAGCGCCCACCTCGACTTGCTGACCGGTGGTGATCAGGCGCGGGGGATGCAGGCTCAACACGCCCAGTTCGGTGGCCCAGGTGTCGGCGTTGACGGCAGCCATCGCCCCGGCACAGGCAACAAACCACACCCCCCCCATGCCTCCTCCTGGGAGGGAGGGGAAGAGTTGCGAGAGCAACGCCAGCAGGGCCGCCAGCCCTCCGTTGGCTAACGCCTGGACTAGGTCGCGCCGGTGTCCCTTGGCGAACTTTTCTGCCAATCTCTCCTTATCGCGGGAGCGATAGAAGGAGAGTACGCTGGAGGAGACGAAGAAGGCAACGAGCAGGACACCCCACTCCCAGCCTCCCAGCCCCAAGATGAGCGTGCCGGTGATGATCGCGCCCACGACGCCGCTGCCGCTTAGCGCACCGCGCTTGTAGCCGATCACGCCGATGGCGAGCGAAAAAACAAAGCCGCTGAGAAGTTCAAAGGAATTGAGTGATCCGTGCATCGCTTGCCTCACGCTAGGTCGAGGAGGGGCATCCTACAAATGGGCCAGAATACCAATTGCCGCCGTCCATACCAGTACCTGGATGAGGATCGCCCCGCCCCACAGCAGGTAACTTGCTATCTGTTCGCGCCGGTACACGATTCCCCCCAACACGCCGTTGAGCAAAAACGTCAGCAGGCCAATGAGCGGGAGGATGAATATCTGCTCCCGGGAACCAAACCGGTCGGGGACGCCCGCGGCGTCAAAGTGCAATGGCACCAACTGGGGCAGCGCGGGAGAATAAAAGCACAGCAGGCCAAACAACACGAGGGCCGCCAGGAGGCCGGCTGCCAGCAGACCCAGCCCCAGCCGGTCTTGCCAGATAGACCATTCCAGAAAGCCCGGCCGCTTGGAAGACTGCTCCACAGTCTGGGTGGGGCCCATCTGTAACCGTTTTTCGAGCGACTTGAGGAAGTCTTCACGGTCGGCGGGGGAGATGCCATAGGTGAGGGTGGGAGTGACGATGTAGATCTGATGCCGGGGTGGGACAGTAGCGTAGAAGAGGGTCAGCCCCGCGCCAGGGATCTCGCCATGTCCGACGCAGTGACCGGGCCATATTCCACCGTAGAACTGGATGCGTCCCTCGATCTCATCGCCCGTGAGCACGCGCTCAATCTGCCCGGTGGGGATGGTCTGCTCTGTCGGCCCCCAGTATATGACCAGCTCGTTGCGGTCGAGGAAGTATCCTGAGAAGGCTAACCCGTACAGCCAGTAGCCAGTCAACACCAACAGGCCAGTCCCCATCAGCACGGCCAGCCCGATGATGAATGTCCCCACGTTGAGCGGCCGGGTAGCGGCCAGCCAGATCAGGCCAGTGTTCACCGAGACAATGGCGACCATCAGGCTAAAGCCGATGACCAGCCCTCGCATCACGTCTGTTTCCCATTCTTTCATACGCCACGCTCCTCGTTCACAAGCGAGCATTATACCAGGGTGAGGGAACGGAGGCAAATCGAGTGGATGCCGGGTGTCGCTTGCTAAATGGCGCAAAGTGTCTATAATTGCTAATGAAAATCATTCGCAGCAAGAAGGCGAGAAATGGGCGAGACGAACAATCATCTGCGAGATATCTTTCAAGCGGCGGGCCGGCGACTGACCTCTCAGCGCCGCCTGATTCTGAGGGTACTGGAGAAGAGCGACGAGCACCTGGACGCCGAGACGCTTTATGACCGGGCCAAGCTTTATAATCCCGACATCAGCCTGGCGACAATATATCGCACGCTGGCCGTCCTGAAGGAGATGGGGCTGGTGGAGGAACACCGCCTGGGCGAGGAGCACGGTCACTACGAACCGGTGCGAGGCGACCCACACTATCACTTCACCTGCCTGGGCTGCGGCAAGGTGATCGAGTTCGAAACTCCCCTGGTTGCGCAGATCAAGCAGGAGCTAGGCGCTGGGGAGGGAGTGCGTGTGATCGGTGCCCATCTGCACATGAGCGGGTACTGCGCCCAGTGTCAAATCAAAGAAGGAGTACAAAACAACAATGAGGAATGAGTCAGAAACTCACCGAACGGCACCATCGGCCGGCCCAAAGAACAAAGTGGTAGCCTTGAGCGCCCTGCACACTGGCGAGCAGGGTGTGGTAGTAGACTTGGCCGGTGGCCGGGGGCTTCTGGGCCGGATGACGTCGCTGGGATTCACGCCGGGGGCGAAGGTCACCGTCGTGCAGAACTTTGGTAGAGGGCCACTCATCGCTCTGGTGCGGGATGCCCGCATCGCCCTGGGGCGCGGCGAGGCAGGAAAGATTCACGTGCAGAGATAGAGGTCCGATGAACTTGGGCGAATCTCCGCTGCGGGAACAAACGGCTTTGCAGCAGCCGTCGGAGGCACAACCTGTCCTGGTGGCGCTGACCGGTCAGCCCAACGTGGGCAAGTCCACTCTTTTTAATCTCCTCACCGGCCTCAACCAACACGTGGGCAACTGGCCCGGCAAGACGGTCGAGCGGAAGGAAGGCACAGTCGTCCACAATGGAACCACCTACCGCTTGGTAGATCTTCCCGGCACCTATAGCCTGACCGCCAACTCTGCCGAGGAGGTCATCACCCGCGAATTCATCATCCGGGAACGGCCCGATGTAGTGGTGGCGCTAGTGGACGCAGCGACGCTGGAGCGAAGTCTCTACCTGGTGGCTGAACTTGTCTCCCTGCCATCGCCGATGGTTGTTGGCCTGAATATGATAGACGTGGCTCAACAAGAGGGGAAACGGATCGAGCCAGAGGTGCTGGAAGCGGCATTGGGAGTGCCGGTAGTGCCGATGGTCGCCACCAAGAACGTGGGTGTGCGGGAATTGGTAGAGATGGTGGACCGGGTAGCGAGGGGGGAAATTCGTTACACTCCCAAGCCCCCCCAGATTCGGGCCGATCACCAGGAGGTGCTGGACGAGATCGAGAGGCTGATCGCGGGGTGCGTGCCAGCTCCCTACCCCCAGGAGTGGGTGGCGCTGAAACTGCTGGAGGGGGATCGAGAGATCACGCGGATGATGCAAGAGTGCCTGTCGGCCCAGCAGTGGGAGGAGGTCCACGACATTCTCCGGGCCCACGACGACGCGCTGGTGGCCGTGGCCAGCGGCCGCTACGAGTGGATCGGGAGGATGGTCCGCGCCGCCGTGACCCGCCCTAGAGCTGGTCAGATTGGCCTGACGGAGCGGCTGGACCGCTGGGCCACTCATCCCTTCTGGGGACTCCTGATCCTGGCGTCTATCTTGGGCCTGATCTTTTGGCTGACCTACGCCATCGGTATGCCCTTGCAGTACCT